>JAEWYG010000140.1 GCA_023395755.1 Actinomycetes bacterium
CGCTTCATGAACGAAGAAGTTCCTATGGAATCATGGGATATGACCTTAAACTTTCGCGACAAGAGCATTGAAGATCCTGGTCGTTTTGTTAGGGTTTTCGATAACGACTTCGTCGCGAAGTATAACGTGAAGGCGGTATCCATCTCCACTCTTGAGAATTACATTCCCGGGTTCAAGGAAAATCCCGAGAATGTGTTCACTGGCCTAACCGATACACATCGAGCCGACACACTCGACGAATTGGCAACACAGCTTGACGTTCCGGCGGACGCTCTTAAGAAGAGTGTTGCAGCATGGAACGAACACTGCGCCTTAGGTGCCGACTCCGAATTCGGGGTGAGTCTAAAAAACCTGAAACCCATTGACACCCCTCCGTACTGGGGCGTTCGCCAATGGATTCGTTGCAGCGCCATCAACTCGGGAGTCGTGGTAGATGAATATTACCGCGTTCTTGATGGAGAAGGAAATGTCATCCCCGGATTATACTCAGTAGGATCGGGCGCCGGCGACATCTGCGGCGGTCTTGAGTGGAATCTCGCGCAGGGAGGCCTTTGCTGTGGGTCGTACATGGATATGGGACGTTACGCCGCAATACACGCCATCACGGGCGACACCAAACCGCTATCTCCTGCAACCTATGAAGAAACGAATCAATACTGGGCTAAGAAAAAGTAGGTTCGCCTGACTAGCGCGCGCTACCGATCTAACGAGGTACACAATCTTCCTTGCACGGCCGCTAAACAGCGGCCGTGCTTTTAATGAAGGGAGCACTCAACCAAGCAAAGTCGGCAAGGCTCGCTTTCCCAACCCGAAACTATCCCAGCTGCTTTATACGCTCCACTGCCTCAAGAAGGCGATCATCGGGCGTGGTAAGAGAAATACGAATATACCCCTCTCCGTCTGGGCCGTAACCGTTGCCAGGTGTCACCACAACATGTGCCTCTTCTAGAAGTTTCGTCGCAAACGATTCTGAAGTGTATCCCTCGGGCACTTTCGCCCATACATAGATTGTCGCGCGCGGCTTCTCACACGAAAGACCAATAGCACGCAGCGCCTCCACCACGAGATTACGGCGACGCTCATAAAGCGCGCACATCTCGGCAATACATTCCTGCGAGCCCGTCAATGCCACAATGGCAGCATCTTGAACAGCGGTGAACTGGCCAGAATCGAGATTGTTCTTTACCGTACCCAAGGCGGTGATAGCCTGTTCATTGCCCGCCGCAAAGGCAATGCGCCAGCCCGTCATATTATAGGCCTTCGACAAACTGAAGAATTCTATACAACACTCTTTTGCCCGTGGGCGCTCAAGAATGGAAGGGGCCGCGTAGCCATCGAAGCCAATTTCGCAGTAGGCATTGTCATGAGCCAGTAGTAAATCATGTTCGAGACAAAACGCGATAGCCTCATCGAAGTACTCCTCGGTCGCCACAGCGCCAGTGGGATTATTGGGATAACCTAAAAACATGATTTTCGCTTTTGAAAGTACCTCTTCAGGCGTGGCCTTAAAGTCGGCAAGAAAACTGTTCTGCTCATTCATAGGCATAAACCAAACCTGCCCACTTTGAAGCACGGCTCCCCCCTCGTACACGGGATACCCGATAGAGGGTGCAAGCACATAATCGCCCGGGTCGACAAACGCCGTATGCAAATGTGCGATACCTTCCTTGCTCCCAATAAGACCCAGCACCTCTTTCTTGGGATCAAGGTCGACACCGAAACGCGAGTTCATCCACGATGCACACGCCGCGCGAAATGCAAGAGAACCTGCATAGTCGGGATACTGATGATTTTCCGGCTTTGCCACCGCTTCAACCATAGCCTGAACAATATGGTCGGGCGTGGGCATATCCGGATCGCCAATGCCCAACGATATAACATCGGCGCCCTGCGCTACAAGAGCCCTCTTCTTCTCGTCGATACGGGCGAACAGATAAGGGGCCAAATGGTCAAGACAAGTTGCCGTTCTCACGTTTAAATCCTTTCAAAGCTGCCGTTATACATAGGGTACAGGGGTTCTTCTGTAAGTAGCGTTACAAGATTACGGTACCGAAAAAACTCTCCTGAGCAGGACCTCGCATGAACACGTGTCCATCTAAATCCCATGTGATATGCAGGGTTCCCCCGCGCAAATCGATGTCGTTTTCTCTTCCCGCCCGGCCCGTTAGCGCAGCAGCAACACCAACGGCGCACGCCCCCGTTCCGCAGGCAAGCGTTTCGCCGCACCCACGCTCGAACACACGCATGGCAATGCGACCTTCTCGCACCATTGCGCATTCAACGTTAATCTTCTCGGGAAACACCTCATGAGCCTCGTAGCTCGCACCGATGCGCTTCATGTCCAGCGTTTCAAGCGACTTGCACGAAGCATCAATAAACAGCTCATCGGGCAAGGCAGCAAAGTCTTCTATGAAAGTAACCGCATGGGGGTTTCCCATAGACACACAGGTAAACGATAACGCGCCCCACTCTACCGGTACCGAAACGTCTTTTACGAACGACTCTCCCTCTTCAGTTTCACCTTCGGCGCACAGTGTCGTGGGTACATCACTTGCTGCAAGAATAGGGCGACCCATATCTACGGTTGCCGTTAGCATCCGGCCTTGTTCATCAACCGTAAACGAAAGCGACTTTGGGCCAGCAAGGGTATCCACTACACAACGCCCTTCAGAGGCAGGAGTGTAACCACGATCAACAAGAAACTTCGCAAAGCACCGCACACCATTACCGCACATCTGCGCCAAGCTACCATCCGAGTTAAAGTAGTGCATGTAAGCGACACATTCACCACGTTGTGAAGGCCTGACTAAAATAACGCCATCCGCACCAATACCAAAATGCCGGTCGCATAAAGCGGCAATTTGAGCTGGTAACAATTCCATAGTACTGCGCATATCATCAATAATGATAAAATCGTTGCCCGCACCGTGTAGCTTCGCGAAGTTTACTTCCATAATTCTGGCTCCACCCTTTTACGTAATTCCTACACGTAAAACAAGATATCATTGTACGTGGGAACCGGCCAATGACCGCGATCCGTAATCACTTCCATATCATCGACCACCGCGCGCAAAGCGTTCATCGTGGGAATAACCTTATTGGCATATTCGCAAGCACGCTCGTGCTGATCGGTAATCTCAAGAGCCCGCTTATGAGCCTTATCAAGCTCTTCGAGATACATATCAATCGCATCAATGCCCGTAAGTAGTTTGCTCAAAAGCGTTTCCTGCTGACGGGTCGGCACCCCACCGCCTGGCAAAGCTGCTTGCAATGCCGCCAAATTGCCAGCAACCTCAGCCGCATACGCATTGATAGCAGGCAAAAAAAGACGACGCACCATGCGCTTCATAACCCGAGCTTCAATGTTCAACAACTTGTTGTACTTCTCAAGCTTTACCTCATACCTGCTAAGAACTTCGGCTCTTGAAAGCACACCAAACAGCTCAAATAGCTCGATACTTGCAGGAGCAACGTAACAAGGCAGGGCATCGGCTGTCGTGCGATTGTTCGCTAACCCACGACGCTCGGCCTCGATGGGCCATTCTTCTCCATAGCCGTTACCGTTAAAGATGATACGCTGATGGGCTTTTAGCGAGTCACGAATATAAGCAACCGCCGCCGCCTCAAACGTCTCACCCGATTTACCCTCCATCGCATCAGCGAAATCCTTCAAACTCTTTGCCATCGCGGTATTGAGTACCATATTGGCGTCGGAAAGGTTCACGGCCGATCCCGGCATACGGAACTCAAACTTGTTGCCAGTAAACGCGAAGGGACTTGTGCGATTACGGTCGGAGTTATCGGCCAAGAAATTAGGCAGAACAGCCACACCTAGATCCATAGCAACACGCTCGGCGCTGAAATACTCATGCTCGCCAACAAGCGCATCGACTATCGCACCCAATTCGTCGCCAAGAAAGATGGAAATAATGGCCGGAGGCGCCTCATTCGCACCGAGACGATGATCGTTGCCCGCCGTAGCGACAGACATGCGCAAAAGCTCCTGGTAATCGTCAACTGCCTGGATAACGCCCGTCAAAAATACGAGAAACCGCAGGTTATCCATGGGTGTGTCGCCGGGATCAAGCAAGTTGGTTTTACCAGCGGAAAGCGACCAGTTGTTATGCTTACCCGAGCCATTAATACCCTCAAACGGCTTCTCGTGCTGTAGGCAAACCAACCCGTAGCGCGAAGCCAAAAGGCGCATCTTTTCCATGGTAAGCAGGTTTTCATCGATGGCACGGTTCGCATTGGTGAAGATGGGTGCCAATTCATGCTGTGCTGGGGCCACCTCGTTATGCTTGGTGCGCGCTGAAACACCCAGCTTCCACAACTCGTCGTCAAGCTCTTTCATAAACTCGTTAACCGTAGGACGAATAGCCCCGAAGTAGTGCTCTTCTAATTCTTGACCTTTACAGGGCGCATAGCCAAACAAGGTGCGGCCACAAAGAATAAGGTCTTGACGCTTTGCGTAATCTTTCTCAGAAATCAGAAAATACTCCTGCTCTGAACCAACCGTTGCTGTTACGCGACAACGATCGTCGCCGAACAGCTCCAGTACACGATTGGCCTGTGCGTCAAGAGCACTCATGGAGCGCAACAGCGGCGTTTTCTTGTCAAGGGCCTCACCCGTGTACGAACAAAACGCCGTAGGAATACACAACACTTCGTCTTTGATAAACGCGTAGCTCGTCGGATCCCAGGCGGTGTACCCACGAGCCTCAAACGTAGCACGTAAGCCGCCCGAGGGGAAACTTGACGCATCGGGCTCTCCCTTAATAAGTTCTTTGCCGGAAAAACTCATGATGGCGCGTCCATCGCCACACGGATCAAGGAAGCCATCATGTTTTTCAGACGTGATGCCTGTCAACGGCTGAAACCAATGCGTGAAATGAGTTGCCCCTTTTTCGATAGCCCATTCCTTCATGGCATGCGCTACGACATTGGCAACCTCAATATCAAGTTCTCTTCCTTCATGAATGGTCTTTAGAAGGCTCTTGTACATAGCCGACGGCAGACGCTCCTGCATCGTGTGCTCATTGAACACCATAGATCCGTAGATTTCAGAAACTTTAGACATGTGTCACCCTCTCCTCAGTTTGCGTACATGCTGGCATAGGGACGTGAATCCGCAGGACGCAGGCGAAAGAAACCCGCTCCTGTCGTTTCAAGGGGCTCAGCAAGGTCGGAGCCGAAATACTCGTTGTATTCTTCAAGCAGATTATGCAGCAGCGCACAGTCACCCTCATCGACGGGCTCTTGCACCAAACCCGACGAAACATCACGCGGATCAAGCGCCTGCTTCAAATAAATAACGCCGCCGTGCATTCCAGTAGCCAAATGACCTCCGGCCCGGCCCAATAAAACTATGATGCCACCCGCTAGGTATTCACCTAAAAAATTTCCTGCATCACCACCGATAACAATAGTGGGACGCTGGCTTTCAAACTGTTTCATATGAATGCCAACACGCCAACCGCAGTCGTCGCGCACAAAAATTTTACCCCCGCGCATGCCGTAGCCCGCCGCATCACCACAGCGACCATGAACTACAATACGACCACCATTCATGGTGTTGCCTATCTGATCCTGCGCATTTCCAAACACCTCGATATCGCCACCATCCATATAGCACGCCATATCGTTTCCGGGAACTCCATATATTTCAAGGCGCTTTCCTTCTGGCATACCGCAGCCAAGATAGCGCTGCGCGAAAGCATCGCGAATCTCAACGACATCAGAACACTCAAGAGCTTCACGCACCAACTCGTTCGCTTCGGTAAAATGTTCTGTACCCAAAGAAACAATCTTCTTGCAGTCTTTCATCGCTGTGCCTCTTTCCAACCACGACCATCAAGATCAGATGGATAGCAAGTATGCAAACGTGTCCAACGTTCCTCACGTGGAAACTCGAGATTAAGGGGGGCTTCACCAAAAATATCGCCCGACAGTTTCGAGAGAGGGAAGCTTTGCTGTATAAGAGCCGTGTATATGCCAGCATTTGCCGGACGGTTGAGCAAAATATAACCAAACAGGCGATCGTCCTTCACAACAAACTTCGCATAAGACTCGTCAGAACAGAACACCTTTATCTCATAGCCCCCGTCTGCGGGTGGATTTATAATTCCCGCCGTAAGCAGAGATACATCGAAGAAATCGACGGCATTCACGCCAAAGTTACCTTCGAAAGGTACCGCCTTCGTCGAGCCAGCCATAAACAAACCGGCGCACTTCCCCTGCCTTACCGCATTAGGCCAAAGCGCGAGAGGGCGGCGTGACCCATCCAACGTATCAATCACCTGCGTCACATCGCCTGCAGCATAAAGATTAGGAGCGCTTGTTTGCATATCGGTACCGCACACAATGCCTTTTTCGCAGGCAACACCAGCATCGAGAGCAAGTGCCATATTCGGTCGCACACCAACAGCAGCAACCACTACGTCACACGTAACCATCTGGCCGTTCGTAAGACGTACTTCATTAATGCAGTTATCGTCACCCAGCATTTCGCTAGCCGAGATACCCGGCATACACACGATGCCACGTTGCTCAAGAAGCTGACGAAGTATTTCTGCGCCCTGATCGTCTAATACGGCGGGCAAAATACGTGGCGCAAGCTCAAGCACCAGCACCTCGTCGACATGATCACGCAATGATTCAGCTGCCTTCAAGCCAATAAGGCCGGCACCCACCACCACAACTCGACATGTTCGCTTTTGCTCACGCGCCCGATCGCGTGATACAAAAACCGCCTGCTCTAGCGCTTTCGCGTCGTCGAGCGTAATAAAGGTGTACACGTTTCGCTTGTCCGCCAACCCTTCAATGGGAGGCACAAACGGAATGCTTCCTGTGGCTAAGAGGCACTTCCCATAGGCTAGCACGTCTCCATTCTTCAGCGTAACGCGCTGGGCGCGAGCATCGAGCGCAACCGCTTCATACTCCTCCCCAAGCAAAGCATCAATTTGGTTTGCTTCGTAAAACCCTTCGGGCTTAAGACTCATATTGTCTTCGGTGGTCTTACCTTCAATAAGGTAAGAAATGAGAGGGCGTCCGTAAGCAGCATACGGTTCGCGACTTACCACCGCGATGCGTGCCTGAGGGTCGTTTGCCCGAAGATATTCTGCAGCAGTGACACCTGCCGCCGAGTTTCCAACAACAACGTAGTCTTTTTCAAGAACAGCCATATTACTAACACTCGCTTTCCACGTATATGAGCGCGCGGTTTGGACAAGCTTTTACACAGCTTGGCTCCCCCGGCTCGCCCAACGAAGCACCGCACAAGTCGCATTTGTACGCAAGTGCCTTAAGGCCTACTTCCTCAACGCGAACACAGCCAAACGGACACAGCGAGACGCACGTTCGGCACCCAACACACTTTTCTGGATTCGAGGTCACAACCCCGGTATGAGGGTTTTTGGTCATAGCCCCGGAAATGCACCCCTCAACACACAGTGGTTCAGCACAATGACGGCAATTTATCGCAAGAGACAGTTTTTTATCGCCCTCTACGCGCACCCGGTTGTGCAATTCGGAACCTTCTGCCTTGAATGCAATCACTGCGTTTTTACTGGGCGAGTGGAATGCTTTGCAGGCCACTTCGCAGCGCTTACAGTCGATACACCAAGCCTCTATCGCATAAATTCGCTTCACAACCATCACGCTCCTGCATACTTCACACCGAGGATGTCTAGCTCCATCTCGTTCAGCCCCACCGCGCGCAACATCAGGCGATTACCCCTTAGGCTATCGATGGCGTTGATACCCATACCACCCATCATTTCTTGTATCTCGTGGTTCCAGGCACGCATGAGGTTTACCACACGCTCGGCACCAATTTCCGGATTAAGTCGTTTCGTCAACTCGGGCATTTGCGTAGCAATACCCCAGTTGCACTTGCCCGAGGTACAATCTTGGCACTGATGACAACCGAGTGCGATCAAAGCGGCCGTTGCGCTGTAGACCGCATCGGCACCCAACGCCACCGCTCGCACCACATCGGCAGAAGAACGCATCGTGCCCGACGCAACGAGGCTCACCTTCGATCGAATACCTTCGTCGCGCAATCGCTGATCGACTGCTGCAAGCGCAAGCTCGATGGGTATACCTACGTTATCGCGTATGCGCGTGGGTGCAGCACCCGTTCCACCTCTGAAGCCGTCAAGAACAATAACGTCGGCACCGGCACGTGCAATACCACTCGCAATAGCAGCGACGTTGTGAACAGCAGCAATCTTCACCGCTACCGGCTTGGTGTAAAGCGTTGCTTCTTTGAGTGAGAAAATAAGCTGTCGCAAATCTTCGATAGAGTAGATGTCGTGATGAGGAGCTGGCGATATAGCATCGGTTCCTTGCGGAATCATGCGCGTTTTCGAAACCTCTTCATTAATCTTCTCGCCGGGAAGGTGGCCGCCAATACCCGGTTTTGCGCCTTGGCCAATTTTGATCTCAATCATGGAACCAGCATTGAGATAGTGCATATCTACGCCAAAACGCCCCGATGCCACCTGCACCACCGTATGGTCTTTGTACTGCTCGAGGTCACGATGCAGGCCACCTTCGCCCGTATTGAAATAGGTTCCCAACTCTTGCGCAGCCATAGCAAGGCTCTTCTGTGCGTTCAGGGAAATAGAGCCAAAACTCATTGCCGAAAACATAACGGGAACATCAAGCTTCAACTGGGGCGGCATCTTCGTCACTATGATACCTTCGCGCTCGTTCACCTTAATAACCTCGGGACGGCTGCCCAACAGCACCCGTGTTTCCATAGGCTCACGCAAAGGATCGATAGAGGGGTTGGTAACCTGACTTGCATTAAGCAGTAAGTGATCCCAATAGATGGGGTAATGCTGAGGGTTTCCCATGGATGAGAGCAGCACCGCAC
>JAEWYG010000149.1 GCA_023395755.1 Actinomycetes bacterium
CATGAGCCCCTTGCGTCCACGCGGATCCAGCATGGCGGTGGCTTCGTCAAGGATGAGGATGTCGGGGTTCATGGCAAGCACTCCAGCAATGGCTACACGCTGCTTTTGTCCGCCCGAAAGTGCGCTGGTTTCTCGTTTATCGAAGCCTTGCAGTCCCACATCGGCAAGAGCATCCACCACCCGTTGACGCAGCTCCTCGGTGGGTATACCAAGGTTTTCGGGACCGAACGCTACGTCGTTTTCAATAAGGCTGGCCACGAGTTGGTCGTCAGGATTCTGAAACACGAGGCCCGCATTACTGCGGATGAAGTACGTAGCCTTCGGATCGTTAGTGTTGTGGTCGAGCACACATACTGTTCCCTCGTCGGGAATGAGTAGCGCATTGATATGCTTGGCTAGGGTTGATTTTCCGGACCCATTACCGCCCAACACGCACACGAACTGGCCGCGTTCGATACGCAGATCGATGTCGTCTAGCACGAATGCGTTGCCATCGTAGGAGAATCGTACGTTTGAGAATTCGATCAAGGATATGCTCCTTTCTGCTTTTGATGCTTAGCGACGATGGTTTTGTTGGTTTGGTAGCCTAGCTGTTCTTGCTGTCGAGTTTGGTTAAGTGGTAGCGGGTTGTCTGAAATCTGTTCGCTTAACCAAACTCGCGCTTACTTGAAAGGAGTGCTTCTAGCGCCCCTTTACCTGTTTTTTCTTGGGCGTTATGAGGTTTGACACGCTTTTGTATACGATAAGCGTTAGCACGCCATTCAATATGGCTTTGATAAGGTTAAATGGGGTAAGGATGGGTAAAATCATGGCTACGACCGCATCGAAGGGAACGCCTAGATACAGAGGCGTAATAACCAAGTTGCCCAGAATTGCCATGACGGTGGCTCCGATAACGCTGAATGCTAAACCTACAATGGCGCTTTTGAACGTACGTTTTTTGTGATAAATGAATGCCGCCGGTAGTATGAAGCCTGTTACCACAAGAATATTCATAATGGCACCCGAGAAGTCGGCCAGAAGAATGCCGTGGATAACGGCACTAACTACACCCACGGCCAGACCGGCGGCCGGCCCGAAAGCGAACCCGCTGACCAGAGCAGGCATAGCTGAAGCGTCATACTTGAGCCAAGTAACGCCAGGCAACAAAGGGAATTCGATGAATGACAGCAAGGCTGATAAGGCGCACATGAGCGCCATAGTTACCAGCTGTCGCGTATCCCATTTGTTTGTGTTGGAGAACTGAAGGTTCTGCTCGTCGTGTGCTGTTTCGGCCATAATGACCTTCTTTCCGCGGGGCTAGACCTGTTCGGGTTCGCTTCTTAGCCTCGCAGAAAAAAGAAACGAGCCCGTATGAATTCCGATCATTCCATACGGGCTCGTTGTTCGCATGCCGTTCGTCTTCGCGTATACGCGCCTGACGAATTGTCGTGCAAACTCTGCCTCTTCCATCCGGACTTTAACCGTTGGTCCCGGAGTTTCACCGGTATCAGCCCGCGAAGCGCACCTCCAATACGTGATCGGATGTGCTGCCGCCGCAGGGTCGCGGACTTTCGGCTTTGCGCGACGCTCGCGCGTCGGCTGTCCGATTACCGCCAGTGAGGAATTTCACCTCGCCCTGAAACAGAATCCATCGTGGCCCATTGTACCGGCTGATGTCTTGTCATGCAAGCATGGGGATCGTTTGTGTGTCGAGGGCAGTTGCGTGCAAGGAGGCTACGATCGAGTACAATACCCAATCGTATGCTTGAAATTCTTGCTAGCATAGACTCGTTCGTATGGGGCCCGGCCATGATCGCCCTGCTTTTGGGCACCCATATTTTCCTTACGTTTAAGACCGGATTCATACAGCGAAAGCTGCCTCAGGCTATTCGTATGTCGCTTGTTAAAGACCCTGAAGGTCGTGGCGACATATCCAATTTCGGTGCACTTGCCACCGCTTTGGCTGCCACTATTGGTACGGGTTCTATCGTGGGAGTGGCCACAGCTATTCTTGCAGGTGGGCCAGGTGCCGTATTTTGGATGTGGCTCACCGGTGTGTTTGGTATTGCAACGAAATATGCCGAGGTGTTTACGTCGGTTAAGTATCGTGTGCGCGATCACGAGGGTAATATGCTGGGCGGTGCCATGTATGTATGGGAACGCGCGTTTACGAAAAAGGATGGACGGGTTCCTTGGTGGGCTAAGCTTGGTGCTATAGCGTTTGCCTCTTTTGCTGCTATTGCTACCATTGGTACGGGTTCTGCCGTGCAAGCAAGCGCTATGACGGGCATTATTGCGGCAAATGTGCCCCTACCTACGTGGGTGATTGGTCTCGCTATTGTGGTTTTGGTATCGGTGGTTATTTTCGGTGGCGTGAAATCTATTTCGAAGGTATGCGAAAAACTCGTGCCGGTTATGGCTATTGCCTATGCGATTGGGTGTCTTGTTATTTTGGCGTTGAACTCTTCGGCGCTCGTAGAGGCGGTCGTACTTATTTTTGAATGTGCCTTTACCCCTAAGGCGGCGTTTGGTGGTGCGGTGGGCTCGGGTCTTATGATGGCGCTACAGTTTGGTTGCGCACGCGGCTTGTTCTCCAATGAGTCAGGTTTGGGCTCGGCTCCTATCGTGGCCGCTGCCGCCAAAACGCGCAACCCGGCCGAACAGGCGCTTATCGCCATGACGGGCACGTTTTGGTCGACTGTGGTTATCTGTGCGCTTACGGGTATCGTGTTGGTGTCAACCATGATTGCGAATCCCGATATTCAGGAGAGCATCCTCGCGAACCTCACGCTGTTCTCAGGTGCAGAATTGGCAAGCGCTGCCTTTGCTAAAATTCCCTTTATTGGCACGCCGATCCTCGTATTTGGCATGGTGGCCTTTTCGTATTCCACAATACTCGGATGGTCGTATTACGGAAACCGCTGCGTTACCTATCTATTTGGTAAACGCGCTATTATGCCCTACCAAATACTCTATGTAGCCGTGGCATTTCTGGGAGCTGTTGGCATCGGGGATGTGATGTGGACGGTGTCCGATATCGGCAATGCACTCATGGCTCTTCCCAATATCGTGGCTATCCTGTTGCTGTCGGGTCTCGTGGCGCGCGAGACACGTCATTATGTCTACGATAATCATCTCTCTGAGATTAATGACGAACCCATTCCCCTTATCAAGAGCAAATAGCGCATCAAAATTGTTGCCTTCTATTGCAGGACACCGCGTCATATTCCGCTCTTGGATATAAGGGATGTTTCTGTTAATGGACTAAACAAACATATACTTAATATTCTTCAAGAGCGCTCTTATAATTACCTGGCATATAGCAGTTGAAAACCCATAAGGAGGGATATCATGAATCGTGAGGAATTTATGGCTCTTGAGTCGTCCAAGAAAGCGGAGGCGCTTAACGTTTTTATTGACGCTGGTAAAAGCCAGAAAGAAGCGATGGCGGAAATTGGGGTTAGCTTGAAGGATCTCATGATGATGCAGGTGTTTTTCTCCAAGAACGAGGGCAGGTTCATTGCCAATGCGGTCGGAGGCTATTCCAACTTCCACAGTGATACTACTGCTGAAGCTGCAAAATAATTGCCTCAACGAAATTTAAAAGTACACTTGGGCGGGGTGGGGGTCATCATGGATTCTTACCCCGCTTCGTCTCCGTGGACTTAATTGTTGTATCTGAGAAATTCTTCTAAATAATAACGCTTCACCCTTAGGTTTCCTTAGAGGTATTTTGTTGGGGGCTTACACGAAGCACTTGTCTTGCAAGTTGCTCGCTTCTGCCTTATCGCCCATTTTCGCAAGATTATCTACAAAGTTGGTAATCATCGAAGCAGATTGTTCACACACAAACACGCGCTCTCTTCCGTCGAGTGCTACTTCCCGAATGATGTCTGCCTTAACTAGTCGCCCCAACGCTTCGTTGGTGGCGCCATAGCTCTTCCCGATTATTTTGGCAGCGCGCATAGCTGACAGACTGGGTACGGCCAAAAACAGATCCAACAGCTTATCCAGTGCGGAGTCGGAGGGTATTTTTATGCCATGAGATCTCCATTTTAAGCGCAGACGATCGGCTGCTGAAAGAAATGACTTGGCGATGATAACAGACATGCAAGTGTTGCGTGCATTGTAGGCGGCCCATTGTTCTCGGTAGCGTAAGTGTGCTTCTGTTGATGGCTTGCATCGTGAAGAATCCTTCAATTTTCTGCGGTACTCCTTTTCCAAGGAGGCGCCCCAGCAGATGGGTACCATGTAGCCATCGGTAAAAAGCCCTCGTCTGAAAAGTGACATGAAAGCCAACGCCAAGCCTGTTCGGTCGATCATGGAGTCGAACGGAACAATGCTTTCGAATGCGTGATGTATGACGGTGGCTTGCCCTATCGGTGAGAAAGAATCTGTGTTGATAAAACTACAGAGATCCATTATCTCGGATGGGATGAGGGAAGGTCCTGCCCCTTTTTTATAAGGCAGGAAAGATTTTCTGAAGCTGTGATAACGATCGTCTCTTGATGTTCCGCTTAAAAGAATTTCGTGGAGATGAAGGACGGTGTCTATGGTGATAATGGTGTCTGTCTGGGTGTTTGCTGCGACCCATTGCATTGCCTGCATGTAATGGAGGGCCTCCACAGCTGCTTCAAGATTATTTTCGGGAAATTGGGAATCGAGCCAATGCTCTCTTA
>JAEWYG010000234.1 GCA_023395755.1 Actinomycetes bacterium
GCAATAGACAACGTGGCAACGCGCTGATCGGCAGAAGACGGCACGATATTATTGTAGGCACGCTCGGTAAATAAGCTTTCAGCAAATGCCGCTGGCATACAAGTGAAGTCTGCGCGACCAGCGTTTACCGCCTCAAGACACTCCCGATAAGTATCAAAGTAAACCACGTTCGCCGATTCCAACTTAGCTGGGTTTCCCCGTCCACTCATCTGCGCAAGAACAGCATCGCTATCAGGTTTTTCTCGCAGTTTGTTTCGCAATACCACCTCATCAAGAACCGCAAAATCTCGAGTGAGAGAAAGCCCTAGTTCGTTGGCTTTGTACTCATCATCCATGAAGTTTCCCATAACGTCTGCTTTACCGCTGCTCACCATAGTAAGAGCTTCTTCATAAGTGGTAGCGTGCTCAAAGCGAAACGAGAGGCCTGTACGCTCAGAAATACGATCAAACGCCTCTTTGACCACCCCGCTGTATGTTCCCTCATTTTGGTAGTACAGTGGCATACGATCAGCAACCACGGCAACCGAAATAGTACCCACCCGCTCGACAAAAGCGCGATCGGCTTCAGTGAGTGTCATTTGACTGCGATACTCTTGAGGAAAGTAGCGTGATCGTAGGGTGAGAGCAAACCCTGCATCGGCAGCGTATATCTGCGCCGTTGCCCGATTCAGATCGGCCGTTAAATCGCTCCCCTTAGGCAACGCGATATAGTAAGGCTCACCCTCAAACCCCGCTATCACCCGATATCCGTCTCTAACCTCAAGTTCGTTGCCAAGCATTACATCCGCCGCGCCAGTTTCAAGACAACGCTGGTAATCTTCAATATCCAGAGGCAACACGTTACAGGAAAGATTGTTAAGCTGGAGAAACGCTTCCAGGCGGCGATTCTTCTCTGTGGCATTACGGTATACCCCTATAGTTTTGCCGTTCAATGTACTCAAGTCAAAACTAACCACAGAATTATTGTCTTCAGGACAAATTAACAAGGAGTAGTTCGAACCCATACTGTAGTCAGCGTAATCTAACGAATCATCCAGCTGGTCGCGATGGTACATATTGCCCATAAGGTCGATCTCGCCCCTTATGGCCGCATTCATGAGGTCTTCAGCATTGCCACCCACGAACTCATATTCCCAACCGGTATATTTAGCTATCTCAACAAGCCAGTCATAAAAAAGACCGCTGTGCACCCCAGCCTCGTTGGTCATGCTGATACCTTCAACCTCAGGAAACGCAACTCTCACAAGGCGCATCCCTGGTTCCGCATTGCGGCTGTCAGTCTGAGCATCCACCGCCACGCTCTGCTGCGGTAGCCCCTCTTCCGACGATGACAAAACCCTCGTTTGGGTGTCTACCAATCCGACAGCAACGGTAGGTGCAACAAAAACGCATCCAGCAGCAAGCACTACGGCAAGGATCGTCCGCACGATCCGCGTCGCGTGTGTTCTCACGGTTCATTCTCCCTTCGCTTCTTGAATGAACGCCTCAGCAAACGAACAGGATACCACGCCCTCACTAAATGCCAACCACCGATTGAGAGAAGAAGGAGATACCCCTACCTAAATGCCAAGAGCATCCGAAAAAAGCTGCTACAACAAGTCGTCAGGATCGACGTCAACCGCAACATTCACCAAACGATCAGGCTTGCGCGCGCGAAAGAACGGGAGAAGCACCGTAGAAAGATCGCTTTCCAGCGGGCACTTAACCACTACATGCCAGCGATACGTACCGCGCAGCTTCGTAAGAACACAGGGTGTGGCACTCAGCACATCCCAAGAATTACCTACATAGTTGCGCACATGACGTTCAAGATCAACCTGCAATTTTACTGCAAGATCACGCACAGATCCCTCATCCTTGCCCCATATCAGGATGTTCGCCATACGTACATAGGGCGGATACTTCAACAGCCGGCGCTTAGGCAACTCGTCATGCAAGAAAAGCGCACGATTATAAGACGCCGCAGCCTGAATGGGCGCAGCGTCTGCCTCATAGGTCTGCACCAGCACACGACCGGGCAGTTCCGCACGCCCTGCACGACCTGCGACTTGCTCAACAAGCGCGAACGTGCGCTCAGCGGCACGATAGTCGGGCAGCTTTAACATAGTATCTGCGTTGATAACGCCCACCAGCGTTACATCCTCAAAGTCTAACCCCTTCGCAATCATCTGCGTACCCAACAACACAGCTGCATCTGCGGCAGCAAATTCTTCCAACAGTCGCTGATGCGCTCCTTTTCCCCCGGTCGTATCGGCATCCATGCGCACAATGGGTACACTTGGCCCCACGCCCGGCGACGCATCAAGAAGCACCCGTAAATCAGCTTCGACACGCTGAGTTCCCGCACCAAACTTCTTTAGGTAAGGACTACCGCACTCCGGGCACGTTGCTGGAGCCGTAATGCGATAGCCACAATGATGACAAATAAGGACATTACCACGCTCGTGAAAGGTGAGCGATGTGGAGCACGACGGGCATTCCGGGACGAATCCGCATTCACGACAAAGTAGAAATTTAGCAAAACCACGCTGGTTTAATAAAAGCACAGCTTTTCGCCCAGCAGCAAGTTCTTCGACAAGAGCTTGCGACAACGGACGCGAAAACATAGAGCGGGACCCGCTTCCAAATTCGCGAGCCATATCAACCACCTGCACCTCAGGCAATGGTTTGCCATTAGCGCGCTCAGGCAAATCTACGTGATGCCATAATTCATCTTTAGCGCACGCATGCAAACTTTCGATGGAAGGCGTTGCTGATCCGAGCACTACGGTCGCACCCGAGCGACGCGCCATCCATACTGCCACCTCACGCGCA
>JAEWYG010000237.1 GCA_023395755.1 Actinomycetes bacterium
TTTGTAACCCTTGTGACGTTGATGTGGGTTGATCGCTCATCACACGTCCTCCTGAGCAAGACGAGCAAGTTCAGCAGCCCTATCGCGCAACTCCTCAGCTGTTTCAATATCAAGACCAGGAATTTCATGCTCTCCTGCTGCCGTAGAAACCGTCACGCTAGCCAAACCAAATGCGCGCAATATAGGCCCCTGGCGTGTATCAGTGTTCTGAACGCGAACGAAGGGGATAATGAATCGCTTGCGCCATACAATTCCGCGCGCAATATCAAGATAGTTTTCCGACACCTCATAACGCCAGCGCACAAAACGAATCGGCGGCAATATAACCAGCCAGACAACCAAGCAAACACCGTACGTAACTGCCGTAACTCCCAGCGTAATGAACATCCAACCCGCTGGCTCAACCGAAGCTGCAATGGCAAACGGAACAAACACAAGCAAGAACACGATGGTAAGCCAGAGCGCATCGTTAATACGCCACACACGCTTAATCTTTGGGTTTAGATGTTTGGCAGGCAGGTCTTTCATAAGCTTCCTTTGGATCGAAATATACGCATGTTCATAATAACAGAACGAACAGGCACTCTCGCCTCTCCAACTTGACCCAAACAACTCCATACTGAAGCATTTATTGTGACAACAAACATCGACAAAAGGCACCCTTATGAAAACTATTGTTATCAGCGAGAGGCATCCCTAACCAAGCAGACCATACCCCATGAGTCCCCACCAGCAACTACCCGCTTAGACACACGATCATTCATCAAAAGAAGCTTTGTTGGTACACACCAACAAAGCAGTGCCCTCCTTTTCAGGTAAAGGTCTTGCATAATAATAGCCCTGAACCATATCGCAGTTCAGTTCAAGTAAAAGATCAATACTCGAACGCTCCTCAACGCCTTCGGCAACCGTATGAATACCGAGTTTTTTTGCCATTTCAATCATACTGCCAACCACAACCTTCGACCGTACTTTACCTTCCTGCACGGCAAAAAAGCTACGGTCAATCTTAATTACGTCCACCGGTAGGTCTTTAAGAAGGCCCAACGACGAATAACCGCTGCCAAAATCATCCATTGACATAGTAAAGCCCGCTTGGTGTAATTCCGAGAGAATACTTCTAAGAGCCTCACAATTGTCGTAAATAGCGGTCTCTGTAAGCTCAACCTCAATCCATCTGTGTTCGATACCAAAACTATCTACAACCTCACACAACTCAGAGACAAATACGCTGTTCCGCAGGTGCGCCCTTGAAAAATTCACTGAAACAGGAACTGGCGTGATTCCTGCCGCTATTCATTCAGAAATAATTCGACAAGCATTTTTTAGCATGTACCAGTCAAGCTTAACAATAAATCCATTCTGCTCAAAAACAGGTATGAAGTCGCTCGGATATACGAACTCCCCCGTATTTCTCTGCCAACGGGCAAGAGCTTCCATACCTCCAATGGACTCATCTTTGAGTATAAATTTGGGCTGGAGATATACGAGAAATTCGTTTGAGGATAACGCCTTATACATGGAATCTTCGATAGCCTTCAGTTTTACGGCATCGTCTCGAATTTTATCGGTATAAAACGCGATATTCTTATCCTCTTGGTACTCTTTAGCATGATGGTGAGCCATAACCGCTTTATACACCATCTTAGAAATGTCTTCGTCTTCTGGTGACACCTTGTATACGCCCGTTGTAAAAGTAACAGAAGATGGTCTTTCCGCTTTGTCCATGCGATCCTGGAAGGCAGCTTTAAAACGTGAATCAAAATCGAAAACACTCTCATCATTGTCTCCATGCAGTAGCAAAACGAAAGAATCATTAGAAATTCTGCCACAAACGTCATTCTTTGCAATTACTGCACGCAGCGCTTCGTCCATAGTGCAGAGCACGGCATCACCTTCTTTGAAGCCGTACATATCGTTAATGAGGCGCAGGTTGTCGATATCGATAGTAACCACATACAGAGAATCGCTGTAACGCTTACTCAACAATTCACTCGACAACATCAAAAACCGGTTGTAACTATTGCCTCCAGTCAACTTGTCCACATACGCCATGGTCTCCAGCCTCTTTTGATTACTCTTGCCCTGATAGACAATAAGCAAGATAAAGGCCACAGACATCAAAACGGTCACGACAACCGCAATGAGGTTACGGAAAATCAATTGATTCGTCATGGCATAGATAACCGACTTCGGAACCACCGAAATCGCATACCAGTCATTGACCCCTACCTTGCTATAAGCCGCAACGCGAGACACCCCATTCCTACTATATTCAATAATGCCCGTTTCGCCATGCGCAATGGTGGCCCTCATGTCGCTGAGTGCCTGATCACTGCTCCCGCTTTCTGCAATTTCTTCGTAGAAATTATCAAACTCACCTTGAGTGCTCGCACCCTCCGAAAAAACAACTGAGTTACCCTCAGCATCGATAATGTAGGAATAACCTTCGCCTCCAAAAATCTCAATCGCGAGAGAATCCGCATATCTTTTCATGTTACTTGTAGCAAACAATACCCCCTCTAGCACGCCATTGCGATAAAGGGGGGTCGCATACACATTGATGGGATCACTTGAATTATCTACTCGATCGTCAAGCTTACCCGAAACACTCGAAACACCCAACAATGCAAGCTGGTAGAACTCCCGATCGGAAGCATCAAAAGCAACAGTATCTTTGTCCGTGGCTGACGCTTGTCCATTTGGAAGAATATAACCCATTCGTTTGTAGTAGGTGTTTTCCTGTATCAGTGCAAGCTCAGAGATAACCTTCTCTGGGCTAAAATCTTCACCACCCCCAATAAGGCTGGCAATTTGCTGCAAGTTATCTAAGTCTTTGGCAACAAGCGTTTGTACAGACTTCGCATTCTGGAGAGATATTTCTTTCAGATACTGTGTATTCTGAGCATTCAGATCACGTTCGTTGCTAAAAAGAAAATAAATCGATCCCATAACAACAACCGCGCTGAACACCACCACGCTAAGCGCATTTATTAGAGCCGATCTCTTTTTGCTCACCGGTGCGCGCCTCTTCCTCACATCAACGTGCTCAACATGGTGCCTCCTTGCCAAACAATGAGGCGCTCTCTCGCAGCCCCTCATCTAGGTACCTGCGCTCTCTCAGCAATAGGCACCCCTCTGCGCCCAATAGAACACTGCTTCTTGGGTTCAAAAGCTTTTTCTTCTGTAAATAGATCATCTCTATCTTTTAAACTATTTATCGTTTACTTTGTACTAGAAAACAGGTGGAATAGAAATCCTTTGCTGCAAAAAAATTTAGAAAAATGTCCATGGCAGGACTCCTTTACCAACTTACACGAGACTTCAAGCTCAGCTTCAAAGTAAATTACAAGACAACTCGATGCTTCCCATGAAACATCGAGTTGTCCTTTTCTCATCCCACCTTCGGTGCGCTATACTCGACTATAAAGCAACCTTGCAACGAAAGGCTTTTCCATGACCTACGACGAACTGAAAGATGCTATTAAAAATGCAATGAAAGCCCAGGACAAACCTCGGCTGTCCATCTTGCGGCAGGTGCATGGCGAGATTAAAAACATCGAGGTAAACGAACGTCGCGACATTACGGATACCGATGTCGATACCATGCTGAAGCGCCTGATCAAGCAGACACGGGAGACACTGGACGGCTCTATCAAGGCAGGCAATGACCAGGCTCGCACCGATACACTCACCGAACAAGTAGCAATTCTGGAAGAATACCTACCTCAACAGGTTTCCGGCAACGAATTGGTTTCCCTTATCATCGAGGTGCTTGATGAGACTGGCGCTACCACCAAAAAAGACATGGGTCGAGTTATGGGCATCCTCACTCAAAAAACTGCGGGCAACTTCGACAAAGCGGCCGCGGCAAAGGAACTCGGACAACGCCTAGCATAGTGGTTTAGCCGTTTTCGGCGTGTCTGAATCGGTGCAAGGAGAAATCACGCCTTGCACCGACTTTTTTGTATTGGGTTAATATTTTCACGGGAGCTTCTGGATGGCCGGACGCGACCTAAAGAACACTACCTATACAAACCCACCCATCTTTAAGCCTGCCCTCAAAGGCTTCGGCATCACCGTAGGCACAAACGGGCGCCGGTTCTACATGGAATGGAACGGCTACAACGTACGCGAAAGTATTTAGACCACCGAAAAGGGTCGATCAGTAGAGATCGAATAGGTAGCTGAGTTCACTCAACCATGCGTCCTGGTCAATCACCCACACCTCGCCTTTCTTGACAAGATTCATGCTGACATAATTATCGGTCATGGCAGTATGAATATAGTTGCAAACACAGAGGGGTCACGCATGGTTACCTTGGCATAGGCGGACCCGGTACCCTTCTCATAGAGGGACACATCGTTAAGTTGATAGACAAAATCGGCGAGCATCCACTGAGCAAACGAAACCGGATCCACACCCAGCTCAGTCAAGCTGTACCCAGAGGAACCCTTGAGGCCGGCATCAAGCTTTCCTGCAAGCATCTGCACCATAGCTGCCTCTTTGTTCTTTAACTTTTCGAGCTCGGCCTGAACGGCCTCTTCTGCTTTTTGCTTATCCCCAACCGTCATCGACATGTTGCCGGAAGACCTACCGAGAGACGAGTCGGAAATTGACTCGGTATAGGAAGGGGCATACATAAGAGCACTAAAACCGATAACAAGATACAAAACGAAGGCGATCAGCGCGATTACAATACCGATAATGCCACAAACTTTGCCACCAGTAATCTTACCGCTCTTGCCAGATTCCTTCGCGGCTTTTGAGGCCAATACGATAGCCACAACGCCCAAGATGATACCGGGTAGAATAGATGCCGAAAGCAGAATTGCCAAGATACCGCAGATCAATGCAGCCGTGGCTTTTCTGCTTGGCACAACAGACTGCTGAAGATGCCCCGGCGCAGGGTGGCCGCAAGAGTATTGCTGACCAGGCGGCGAACTCTTTGAGGCAGACGGTATCTGGTTGATATTATTGGACATAATAGGAAGCCTCTTCTTGCCATATCTAATTTTTGCATTAAACAAAGCCGACCCAAAAAATGAGCCGGCTTTGTTCTCTCTTTTACAAAAACCTAGTAGTGGCCTAAATCTTCATCGGTCACACGACCGCGAAACGTGCGATAAATAATCACATGATAGACAAGCACGAGAGGCAAGCCGACGCAGGTGATACCAAGCATCCATCCAAGCGCCAATTCTGATGAGGCGGCACTCATCAACGTGATACTGGGGCCAATACTGTCAGCCGACGCTACCACGAGGTTCGGGAACATTGATGTCGCCAACAGCAACACCAAGCATCCCGCTGACACCGACTGGCCAAGAAACGCGCCGAGATCGCAATCCTTCTTGTTCCCCAGTACCAGAGAAACAACAATGCCCGCAACAAAGAGGAGCGCAAAAAGCCAGCGAGCAATTTCCAGTACGGGTGCCATATCGGGTTGAATAATGAAATGACCATACACCGATACTGCCACAAACAGAATTAGTGCGATAACCTGCAGCGGCATACGTAAACGCGTGGCCTTTGCCTGCATTTCGGAGGGCTTCGGAGCTTTCAGTGAAATCCATGCAGCACCCGCCGCCATGAACATAGCCAAACCTAAAAGCCCGCACAACAAGGTAAAAGGCGTAACGAGGCCAATGAGAGGCAGACCAATGTAGTTACCTACCGCATCCATAGGAATACCTGCGTAGATATTTCCTACAGCAACACCCATAAGGAGAGCCGGAAGCAGCGAGCCTACAAAAAAACAACCATCCCACACTTTCCCCCACTTGGGGTCATGGCCCCGAAATTCTATCGACACGGCACGCACGATCAAGCCAAACAGCACCAACATAATGGCCAGATAGAAACCCGAGAACGTCGTAGCATACGCCGGAGCAAAAGCCGCAAATAACGCGCCACCCGCCGTAAGTAACCATACTTCGTTACCATCCCACACGGGACCAATACTACGACGCACCACAGATTTATCGTGGTCATTCTTCGCAATAAATGGATACAGAACACCTGCACCTAAATCAAATCCGTCCAACACAAAATATCCAGCAATAAGCACAAAGATCAGGAAGAACCACAACACTGAAAGAAAGGTCATTTCCATAATTACTCACCATCCTTCAGGCTTGAGGACGCTTGCGTTTTCTTAGACAGTGACGATGCAACACTGTTGGCATCAGGGGCAGACGCAACATCAGCACCCACTTGAACAGCTTCCATCGATTCCGTCTGCGGTCCTTGCTTGATGAAGCGACCAATAATGCGCACCCACGCTGCAAACAAGAATACGTACACCACCACAAACAGCACAATAGTTATGATCAATTCGGGTGCCGATACGGACTGCGAAGCCGCGGCATTCGTCAACAGGCTAACACCCTCAGGTCCCGAGGTAGATGGGTACACCACCCAGGGCTGACGTCCTAACTCAGCGGTGAACCATCCCGTCTGAATAGCAATGAACGGAAAGATCGGCGAAATAAGCACCAAACGCTGCAGCCATTTCATATTCTTGATCTTTCCACCGCGCAATGTGAACACCAGTGCCAAGATGACCGTAATCATGATCAGTCCATACATCATAACCATGATGTGATAGTTCTGGAACACCGCATTTACTTGCGCCGTAGACGGATCCAGATCGCCGTACTTCTCAGTTTCAGCGAGCGAGTTCAAGCCAGGGAATTCAGTATCCCATGTTCCCGTTGCCAAGAAACTTGTTCCACCGGGAATAGCGAACGGCGTAATAACTTCTTGCGTTTCTTGGTCGACCCAACCAAACATATACAGCGGAGGTACCTCGTCTTCGTACATACCCTCCATCATAGCCAACTTTGTGGGTTGCTCAACTGCCACATTGACAGCCGATGCGTGCGCAAACACGATCATCAGGCAGCTAGTCACAATACCAACTACAGCACCAATCTTCATAGTCTTCATGGCGAAGTCGGTATGTTTACCCTTCAGCAAGTACCATGCAGCCACCGCCATAGCGGCAAAGGCGCCCATGATAAGCACTGCATCGACCGCATGTGTGTAGCGCGGATACAACGACGGATTAAACGCTGCTGCAAAGAAATCGGTCAAAATCGCCTTCGAGCCATCCGCAGCCAGCTCAGCGCCCGCCGGCGTCTGCATCCATGAATTCGCAATAAGAATCCAAAGCGCGCTCAAAGCTGAGCCCAAGAACACAAGCCACGCTGACACCAAATAGAACTTCGGCGACACGCGCTTGCGGCCAAACAGTAAAACACCCAAGAACACCGATTCGAGGAAGAATGCCAACAGCGCCTCGGCCGCCAGCGGTGCCCCGAAGATATCCCCAACAAAGCGAGCATAGTCTGCCCAGTTCGTTCCGAAGGAGAACTCCATCGTGATGCCCGTGGCCACACCAACCACGAACGTCGCGGTGAAGATCTTCACCCAGAATCTCGATGCCGCTGCATTCTCTTCAGTACGCGAGCGGAAGTACTTCGTTTCGTTGATGGCTAGGATAAGGCCTAATCCTATAGACAGCGGCACAAAAATAAAGTGATACGCCACCGTTAGTGCAAATTGTATTTGGGATAGCAGCACCGTATCGGAGAACATATCCATCGCACACCCCCTTTTCTCGATTTGATTTTTACTGCTGAACGCTCCGTTTCCCTAAGCTTCCAGCTTATTTGATACAAGTTTAGCACCATTTGTAGATAAGCGCCATAAGTCCGAGCAGAATGCCGAAGCAAGTCAATGATATTTTCTCTCGGACTCACAAGTTAAAGCTCTGTGCGACCAGCAGCTCCCTCAGCTTGTTTTTGACGATACATACTGGTATCGGCCACGTGTGTAAGCGCTTCGTAATCAGTTCCATCATCAGGAAACAGGGCACTACCAATACTGACAAACACCGTCCACTCACGATCACACGCAACAATAGGTTGAGCGATAGTCTGCTCCAACTCTTCGGCGAAGGCCTGAGTCTGTTCGCGGTTGACGCCGCAGCGCGCAACTACAAATTCATCGCCACCCAAACGCGCCAGCACGTCACCCTCGTCGCAAACATCAATAAGGCGCGCAGCAATTTTCCGCAATAACTCGTCTCCGCATTGATGACCCATGGTGTCGTTCACGGCCTTAAATCTATCGAGATCGAGGAAAAATACCGCAAAGGATGTCGTGTCCGCATCAGCACACCAGCTTGCTATTTCTTGGGAGAACCAACGACGATTATGCAAACCAGTTAGTTCATCGGTAGTAGCGAGTTTATGCAATATAAGCCGTTGCGCTTGAACCAAACGTACCACAATAACAAGCAGCAAACTGATAACCATTCCCACGACGATCACAACAACTAATGGAGGCGTTCGCGCCCAGCCGTAATTAGGCGCGAGCGTCAACGTCCACTCGCGATTAGAAACCGAAATTTGACACGATACGGAATCATCTCCGGGTAGTTGCCCCGAAGAGGCAACCCTTACCAAATCACCCGAGCTAGACGTCGATAATAGCTCATAGCGATAACCATCCTTCTCTAAATCATGCAGCATGACAGGATCAAGCGCTTGAGGAAGATCGAGAACAATAGTGACAAACCCCCAGAATTCTTCCTGCCCACTCGCACTTGTCATATAAACAGGATCGCGAGCAACCATCCCCAGGCCACCTTGTTTGAGTTCATAAGGGCCCGAAAGTTCAATCTGCTTCGTCTCGACTGCCATCAGAGCATCATCACGGCGTGTTGGACTATCAAATATATTGGTATTCAACGTATTCTCATTACTTTTTAAAGGGTAAACATATTGAACCGTCCCACCTGGTTGATATTGAATCGCACGAATTCCTTCTCCAACCATGAGAGATTTCGCTACGTCAATAAAAGTTTCCTCGGAAAGAACCCCTTCATCGGAAATAATAACGGATGCAAGCACATCAGTTTTATGGAAGAGACTGTCAAGCAGTGATTCGATACGGGTACCGTATACTTGCGCCGTCCGGTACGCTACCTCTTTATTATTCTCAGCATCGAGGAACGCAATATTGCCCGCGATTAACGCGGTAATGACCACTCCGGCTATAAACGTAATAAAAGGCGACAGCAAGAATCGCCTGCGACGCCCCTCGCCTCGCATCTTCTCCAAGTATTGCCCCCATTGCATAGCCTTCGTAATGTCAGCATAAAAGTATCACTTATTTCAAGCAGCTTCAAACGACGTTACCAATTCGGTTCCATAGAGCCAGAAAAACAACGAATTGGTCGCCATTACTTAACCTGCAAGCTAAGCTTAGTAATACCGATAATATGCGGCACAGCTACCTTCACTGGATACCATACAGGGACCCACGGGGTTTTCGGGAGTACAGACCGTGCGAAAAAGTGGACATTCATTCGGCGCCATAATACCTCGTAGGATATCGCCACAGCGACAGCCTTTCGGATCTTGCGTAGGCTCAACTTTTGGTGCGAAACGACGAACCGCATCGAAGGCGGAATATTGGTCACGAATACGATAACCCGAATCGGGAATCTCACCTAAACCGCGCCAGGTAGCAGAGCAAGTTTCGAACACTTCATCAATAGCAGCGCGCGCTACGGGGTTGCCCTGAGGCATGACTCCTCGCGCATAAGCGATCTCTATCTGAGAGCGGCCTTCGTGTAATTGTCGCATAATCATAGCAATACCTTGCAACACATCCACCGGTTCGAAGCCCGTGATCACGCCAGGGATACCATAACGATCAGCCAAAAATTGATAAGGCTCCACACCGATAATAGTACTTACGTGACCAGGAAGAATTAAAGCATCCAACTTTAGTTGCGGATCGTTGATAATAGCCTCTAGTGCGCCTGGCATATTTTTGTGGGCCACAAATACGCTGAAATTTTTTAATCCAGCAGCTTCAGCACGCTTGATCGCCATAGCTACCAGTGGCGTTGTAGTTTCAAAGCCCACACCTACGAACACAATCTCTCGATCGGGTTGTTCTTCAGCCAAACGTAATGCATCGAGCGGAGAATACACAATGTTCACCGAACGACCAGCCGCCTGTTCCATAAGTAAACTTGACGTGCTTCCTGGAACGCGCGTCATATCACCAAAGGTAGCAATGGTCACATTCGGCTCGCGCGTAAGCGCTATAACGGTATCAATATCTTTATTTGCTGTGACACATACGGGGCATCCCGGCCCGGAGGCCAAATGGAGACCATGAGGCATGAGATTGCGAATACCATTACGAGCAATGGCTACGGTATGGGTGCCACACACTTCCATAATGGTAGCATCTTGGGGGGCGAGCTTGGCGATGGAATCGATAAGGCCCCGCGCCAACTGGGGGTCTTTAAATGCAGCCAACTCTGCTTCTAGACTATTGCGCTCAGTCATACTAAACTTCTTCCCCAACAAGCTCGGGGAACTGTTTGATAAGATCAATGGTCTCCTGAGCATAGTCGGCATCAACCACCTCAATAGCAAAACCAGCATGAACCAGCACAAAGCTACCAGGCTCTACGTCCGGAGTAAGATCGACAGCGATATCACGCGTTACTCCAAGAATATCAACCGTAGCAAGACGATTCTCTTTTAGTTCAATCACTTTTGCAGGTATAGCCAAGCACATGTCTCATGCCTTCTTTCTCTCGTTGTTCGAGACCCATGCTACCACAGCTTGTCCAAACGAAATACAGCCGTCGTTAGGCGGCAGATCATGGTTGATGGCCACCCTAAAACCAGTAGCCTCAAGCCCCACAAGGGCATGCTCTACGAGATAGCGGTTCATAAAGACACCGCCCGTAAGCACCACCGTCTCTATGTCGTATACACCACGTACCAAAAGCGCACTATCTATTACCGCCTGTACGAACGCATCATGGAAACGTCGTGCAATAACCGAGACAGACACTCCTGCAGCGCGATCGTCAAGCAACGCACGAAAAGCATGCGCCGCGTCAAACAGCACGACAGACGTATCTTGTGCGGTACTGGTTTCTGTAGCTGCATTCTTTTCAACAACAATCGCATAGCGCTCGACAGCGGCATCGTAATCGTCAAGCTCACAAGCCTCCCCTATGCTCGCCTCCAACAAAATAGCTGGTTCACCTTCATAGGTGGGTTCAATACAGATACCAAGCAGCGCACTGGCCGCGTCGAACAAGCGACCAACCGAAGAGGTCATGGGAGTATTAAGGCCACGGTTAATCATTTGCTCACAAACACCCGCCTGCTCCCCCAAAGCAGCAAGCGCATCGACGGCAGCAGGATGATCCAGTAGATCGAATGCCCACAGCGCGCCATAGGCCATACGAAGCGGATGCCTCACCGCCGCGGCACCACCAGGCATAGGCACATAGGCGAAATTAGCAAACCGCTCAAATGCAGACAAGTTGCTAAGTAACACTTCGCCGCCCCACATAGCGCCATCCACCCCGTAACCCGTACCGTCAAAAGCAATGCCGCATACTGGTCCAAGCAGCTCGTGTTCGGCCATAGCTGAAGCAATATGCGCAAAATGATGCTGCACTTCAACAATGGGAAGCCCTTGTTCATGAGCCCATTTTGAAGTGAGATATTCAGGATGCAAGTCGCAGGCTATCTGCGTAGGGTGTATCTGAAACAGGGTTTCGTAGCGACTCTTAGCAGCAAGCCATGCATCATAGGTTTCAGCATTCTCTAAGTCTCCGATATGCTGAGACACAAACGCCTCACCATCACGCGTCAACGTGAACGTATTCTTCTGTTCTGGACCGGTGGCAAAAACAGAAAATGCAGAGCCTCCCTTTGCCGGCCTCCCCGAGACGGGAACATTATTGGCAGTATCTGAGGTCACCTTATCTGCGGCAACGTGTCCCTTCTGAGCACCAAGAGATTGGGCATCGCAAGAAGTGGAAACCTCTGCCCCTTTTTCCAACCACCAATTTAAAGAAAGTGGCAGGGGAGCAAAACCACGAGCACGTCGAAGGAACTGTACAGCTTCGCCAGCCTCACCCGCACGAATAACACGTACGACCGAATCGTCGTAACGCGCACGGATGGCACGATCGTTGCCCACAAAACCATCGGCAATGCTGAACAGCTTCGTATAGGCATCCTCATCATCTACAACTATGGGTTCTGTGTGCTGGTTACCTGAGGTCATAACTAGCATACGGCCCCCAGCTTCTACAAAATCGTGCACCAAGAGATGTTGCAGTGGGGTGTAGGGCAGCATAACACCCAGCTCCGGCAATCGATCAGCCAAACCAGAAGCAAACGATGCCTGTGCCAACTTACGCAACAACACGATGGGACGCTGAGCAGAGGAAAGCACCTCTTCTTCAGCCTGGTTCAACATGCATACACGCCGAACAGCCGCGACGTTAGCCATCATAACGGCAAGCGCCTTACCCTTTCGCCGCTTACGAGCGCGCAACAACGCAACTGCATCGGGATTATCGGCATCGCATACCAGATGAAATCCCCCTAAACCTTTTACGGCCAAGATCTTGCCCGCTAACAGTAATTCTACCGCATGCGCTAGAATTTCATTGCTTTCATCGCGCGTATTTCCCCACGTCAACGAACTCAATGGAGAGTCAATGAAACCACCTTCGTGTTCGCACCAGCTCAAATGAGGTCCGCACTCGAAGCAAGCATCAGGCTGCGCGTGAAAACGACGATCCAGAGGGTCGCCATACTCAGCCTCGCAACGCCCACACAAAGGAAAATTTTTCATCGAGGTGCTTTTGCGATCATAGGGAAGCTTTTCAATGATGGTAAAACGAGGCCCGCAATTCGTGCAATTGATGAAAGGATAGCGGTAGCGCACATCATGAGGATCGAACAGTTCGCTCACGCAATCGTTGCAGGTCGCAAGATCAGGCGACACAAGCGTAGTTTTCTCTACCGCAGCAGCATCAGAAAAACGAATCTCGAAGGAATCGAATCCCTCCAGAGGAACTTCTTTCAGTGTAATCTCTTCCACGCGCGCAGCAGCAGGTGGGTTGTCCGATAACTCGAGCACAAACCCATCCAACAACTTACCTTCACCTTCCGCATGAACAAATACGCCATTAGTGGCGTTCAAAACCCAACCATTGATGAGATATTTTTTTGCCATACGATAGACAAAGGGGCGGAAACCCACCCCTTGCACAATACCTTTTACGTGGATATCGAGTGCTTCGATCATGAACTCTCCTCGTGTCTTTCTTTAAGCAATCAGCTCGATACCTCAAGATTCTCCAGAATAGAAGTAATCAAGCTTGATAGGCCGCGCAGCGTAGCGCCAGAGTTATCTGGTAGGTGTAAGTGCACACAACGACGTCCGCGATCGGCCAGCGTCAAAAGATCACCCGACGCTTGAGCCTTAGCAAGCATACCTAAACTCTCGGCCGCTTCGTTCGTCAGCGGTATATCCTTCAACTCGTCAGCTGACAAAATAAGGAAGACACCATTGTTCGGCCCTCCTTTTTGAAGCTGACCCGTAGAATGCAAGTAGCGCGGTCCCACTTCGAGGCACGATACCGTCTTACGTCTTTCAGCAACCGCATGACGAATAATTTCAAGCGCCTCACGACGACCTTCACCCGTAAACGGCAGAAATGCATTAATAGCGAAGTAATCGCCTGGTTGAATACAAGCAAATAATGCACGCAAAGCCCCACTCACATCAGTACAGTCCTTAAAGCAAGGCGACAAGCGCACCTCCACTTCGCCCATCTGCACCTCGTCAGTGAAGTCCTGCACAAAGTCGGGCTCGGGTTGTCCATCGCGCAAAATGTCCAGCACGACCGCTTTGGCTGATGCTACGTCGGGCTGATCAAACGGACACACCTTCATCAAATAGCCGCACATTGCAATAGCGTACTCCCACATCACAAAATGCTCGGCAAGCTCTGCTGCCGAATCAATTTTGAAATTAATACGCGGGATAGTGGGATCTATATAAGACAAGCTCATCTCGAAGTTACGACGTTCATCCCAAAGGTCCGTCTTGGTTTGGTACATAATGACCGTGCGGTCGCCCGGATCTTTTGTTAACAACAGGGAGTCTATCTCAATGTTAGGCAAGATACCTTGTCCATCTTTACCCAAGCTCTCCGCAACAAGTTGCTCAATCCATAAACCCAGTACACGCCCACGTTTCGGTGTAAGAAAAGAAAATTTATTACGCCCTGCCAGGTAATTGTCATAGAGAAAGGCTGCCAAGCCAATGGCTGGATTATCGATAGCATCCTCGCTGCAGCGCCGCTCAGCCTCAACGGCGTGCGCCATGAGCTCGTCTAAGTCTATACCCACAAGAGCAGCTGGCAACAAACCAAAGACGGTAAGCGCCGAGAAGCGCCCGCCTACCGAGGGTTCACCAGGGAACACAGCCGCCCATCCTTCTTCCTGAGCTTGACGCTCGAGATCGGAACCCGGATCGGTAATAGCAACCAAATGCTTCACGAGCTTTTCAGGAGGCATTTTCTCGAAAAGAGCATCGCGCACCGCCTGCAGGGCGAGGCGTGGCTCTATGGTGCCACCACTCTTTGATGAGATAATGAACAGCGTAGACTCCGGGTCGGCTTCTGCCAGAATAGCCCGCACACGAACAGGAGAATCGGAGTCCAACGTTCTAAACGCCACCAATGACGAATCAAGTTTGTTGTACTTCGTTAACGTCATAGGCGCTTGCGTCGATCCGCCTTGGCCGATAAGCACCACCGTTTTCAAGCCTCGCTCTATAATAGAGTCTGCAAAAGCTTGGATATCGCCAAGCGAATAAGGCGGGTTGCTGGCCAGATCGGTCCACCCCATGTAGCGACAAGCGTAGGCCTGCGCATCTTCGGAAAAATCATATAGGCTTACATCTTTTGCGCGCACACGGCTTGCAACACATTCCTTCACGAGTGTTTTCGCGGAGGGATGCAGCTTTTCCATATCCCCAGAGATCATGTAACCTTCTTTCAGCGGAATTCCCTCTATTCTAACAAACGCCTTATGAGAAAGCTTGCCCTTGTTTGGGCTTGTGATGGAGATGTGAATGCGTTCTCGCTGAACGGCTCCCCGCAATCACACACTTACAGAAATATTATTTATTGATTTTTATTATTTATTAGTATATTGTACTATTTAATATGCGAGCTATCACCAAGGGTAGTGCTCGCACACGAGGCAATCGTGCGCAAGCATATTGCCAGAATAGGAGGGGTCCCATGTCTAACCTATCAAGGCGCAAATTCATGAGAAACGCCGTTGTCGGTGCTGCAAGCATCTCAACGCTTGGCTTACTTGCTAGTTGTTCGACACAAGAAAAGCCAACCACTCAGGCAGAAAGCAAGGCTGCTGCGGGTAACGATCAAGCTGCCACCGCCAACATGCTTGATCCGAAGACGATGCCCGATGCAGCTACGGCAAGTAATTTCCAAGTCATTGAGGACAGCAAAACCACTGTTGGTACCACGTTGGAAAACCTGAAAGCAGCTATCATTGGCGAAACGGGTGCCACAACGAAGTATGCAGCCTGGGCTGAAGCTGCCGAAAAGGAAGGATTCCCCTCCATTGCACGCCTATTCCACTGTACCTCGGCTGCCGAAAAAATTCATATTGATTTAGAGACCAAATTAGTGCAGAAATTAGAACCTGGCTACCAAGCTCCTACACCCTCTCAAGTTCCCACGCATACTGTCGACTTAAGCCTCATCGCTGGAGCGAACGGCGAGATTTATGAGACATCAGATATGTATCCTGCATTCATCAAGATAGCCCAACAAGAGGGAAACAACGAAGCTGTGCAGGTGTTCACCCGAGCGAAATTAGCTGAGGCCTACCATGCCGAACGCTACCTCGATGCCTACAATACCATTGATACACCCACCGACGACAAGTATTACCTGTGCCCCATTTGCGGCTATATTCATAAGGGCGAAAATTTTGTCGCCTGCCCCATTTGTCTGGCCCCCAAAGCCTCCTTTAGCGAATACTAAGCTCCATTGCGTAAAGCTCAGGTAAGTCAATACCGAGGCGACATACTCTCGCAGACTATTATCGACAATTTGCCGCACACTTGCCGTATATTCCGCATACTCGATTAGCTAAACACCGACACACTAAAACCAAGGCCGACTACCCTAAGGTTGTCGGCCTTACATGCTATGAAAACCAGTTTGACTTTTTTGACCGTTAACGAAGCCCTGCTCTGAACTACAAACCTAGTGCTTTTTTCAAAGCGGAGACCCGTCGACGAGAAACAGGTATTTTTTCGTCACTGCAATTCAAGGTGAGCAAGAGCGTACCGCCCGAAACCGATTCGATCTCTTCCACCATAGATAAATTGACCAGATAACCGCGATGCACGCGAAAAAACCCATGACCATCCAAACGCTTCTCTAATTGAGCCAAGCTCACCGTAGAAAAATAGCGATCCGTATCGGTTTGCAAATAAGCATAATCGTCGCGAGCCATAACAAAACGAATCTTGTCAATGCCGATAAGAATTTTCTTCCCACCCTTTTCGACGGGAATACGTTCAGATTTCTGGGCTGCAACATGCAGCGACACATGCTCACGAACACGCGAGATGGCCTGCGAAAGCCGCTCGGTTTCAACCGGCTTTACCAAGTAGTCGATAGCGCTTACCTTGAAGGCTTCAAGCGCAAACTCGCTGTAGGCCGTCACAAATACAACCGAAGGGGGAAACTTCAGATGCTGCAATGCCTCGGCCAATTGCAAACCCGTAGCTTCAGGCATGTTCACATCCAAGAACATGACATCACACGGATAATCCTTCAGCTTCTCAATAGCCTCACGCACACTCGCTGCCTCGGCGGCAACCTCAGTCTGGCCCAACTCGTCTAAGAGAAACTTTAGTTCAGAACGCGCAGGAGCCTCGTCGTCAACGATCATGGCTTTTAACACGTGAACCTCCTCGCTTCCAAACCCCATAATGCAAGCCTTATTCCTAGCTATTATAGATCATGGGAAGCGGAAAGAACAAAAAAGCGCGAATAAACGAATTTCACAATTTTTTACACACTCAAACAGGGGCTATATCAACACATCAACACGCCCAGGTGCTTAAAGGTACCGCTAGCGGAAAACAAAATTTTTCAAAGAATACTTTAAAGGCCTGGATTATCAACGAGATAGCGATTTCTCAGTTCTGCGCGCTTGTCAATGGTAACGCCCAAAGCCTTCTCAACGTAAGCGTCCAAGCTACCGAATTCATGATGAACCGCGTTAATTGCCGCACCCAAAAAACGTGGGTCGGCAGAGTTGATCACATGGATGCTATCATCCAGCTTGCCAGCCAAATGATAGACTGCCAGCGCATCCATAATCTCCTGCGTGCGCGAAGTAACGTAGCGGTTGGTAGCCTTATAGTCTTCCATAATTGCTTCAGGTGAAGCTCCCAACACGTGCAGCAACAACATGGTAGCCAGCCCTGCACGGTCTTTGCCAATGGTGCAGTGCCACAATACCGAACCTTCTTCTGTAGCTAATACTTGGTCAAAGAAGAGGGTAAAGCCACGTTGACTTGCCTCGTCCAACAACATACGTGGATAAATATCCATCATGATCTTTGCCGGATCGTTCTGTACCTGACGCAACATCTTCATAGCATCGCGCAACCCGCCACCGCGCGTAATACCTAAGGTCTCAGTGTTCAATACGGGAGCGTGATTAAATCGCACATTCATAAGCGCGTCTTCAGGATCGGGCTTTTCAAGACGCTCTTCTTCCGTGCGCAAATCGATAACCACACGTAGATCATAATCGTTGGCAAGCACTTCTAGATCGCGCTCGGTTGCAGCGGTAAGAGCGCCCGAACGCAACAACCGTGCATGTCTTACAAAAAGTCCGTCGGCACCCTTGATACCTCCGATATCGCGCGTATTCGGAAGACCCTCCAACATGATGCGCCCATCAGACACTTGCTCGAGGCCTTCAGCATCTGCAATGCCAAAGGTAGGCATATCGGGCACGGTATCGACCATCGTGGGAATCCTTTCAAAAAAGCCCCGACCCTTGAGTAAGAATCGGGGGGGGGTGCCAACGTTTTAGTTCTACTTCAAATCAAGCTGCATCAGCTTGTCGAGGGTAATTGCATATATCTTAAACGT
>JAEWYG010000034.1 GCA_023395755.1 Actinomycetes bacterium
GTTTTAGGTTAAGCCGTTCAAGCAGTAAGCTTTCAAGGGTGGAGGATAATGGTCGTTCACTCTCCAGTCGTACGGGGGCGAGACGCGAGCGTTTCTTTAAGATGCGCTTCATGTGGTCGCGGTAATCTTCGTCGTTCTCGTCGGTTCCTTCGTTGGCGTCGAGGTCAGCATTGCGAGTGACGCAGATTACGTTTGTGTGCTTTACTGTGTACATGGAGAAGATGTCAGCTGCTACCATTTCGAGGGCATGTTCGAGCAGCACGAATTGCAGTCCTTTGCCGGGCAGCTCTATAACGCGCGCGCATTGGCGGGGGAGTGGTACAAGCCCTAATGTTACGCCCTCGGCTCCCAGATTTTTTGCCTTCTTGGGTTCTTTGGTGCCGTCCTTTTTCTTCCCATCGGCTTCGTTGAGGCGTACTGCGATATACAAAGCACCGTTTTCTAGGTGAGGGAAGGGATGGCGCGCATTGATGATCTGAGGAGAAAGAAATGGCATGACGTTATCGCGTACATAAGCTGCCAAGTAGGCACCCTGATCATCGTTCAGTTCGTCAGGATGTAAGTTACGTACTCCATGTTCACCCAGCAGGCGACGGACTTCCTCATAGGTGCGTTCTTGGATGGGATACAACTCGTGACAGCGTGCATAAATGGCATCTAGTTGCTCGGCTGGTGTCATGCCCGACTTCGAATCGATAATATGCTTCTTTACCAGTGAGAGGTCGGTCAGGCTACCCACGCGCACCATGAAGAACTCTTGCAGGTTGCTCCAGAATATAGAAATAAAGTTTAACCGTTCCAGGAGTGGTACGGTGTCGTCGGCACCCTGATCGAGCACGCGTTCATTAAACGTTAGCCACGAGAGTTCGCGATTTTGCAGGTAGGGAGCAGCTTTAGCTTCATCTATTGCATTGTCGGTTGGGGTACCTTGTGTTTCCATCGGTTCTGTCGAAGCGTTCATCGTTTCCCCTTTCTTCCGGAAGATAGTTATGCGGTAAGCACACGTTCGATAAGGTAACCTTCGCGTACTCCGTATTTGCATACTTCCAAAAGCTCGGCGTCCATGTTATTCATGAGTGCACTTAAGATAAGACCTCCAGGCGTAAGTGTATGTATACGTTCGGCTGACGCCTTTAGCGCTCGGTGTGCGAATACGTCAGGGTTACTACGACACAAATTAAGTATCTCACGAATACCTGCTACCGTCATGGACTTCGGACGGACGTTTTCGCCAAAAACTTGCGCATGCATCTTTGCTGTTGCGCGTACGCTACCGCCAATGCCATACAGCACGGTCGAACGATAAGCGTTTGGGTCTGGTAGGGCTGCTAGGTGTGTGCAGAATGTAGACTCAATGGTATCCATCTCGCTCGGAGAGGGCAGGATAGCGCGCACGAACGTCGCATAAGATGACAGCGAACCTTGAGGAATGCTTACATTGTTGAAGTCGCGACCACTCTCGATACGGGTGAGCTCGGTGGATCCTCCTCCTATGTCAACGAGCGTGCCTTGCTCAATGGTTCGGTCGCAGGTGGCGCCAACGAAGCCCAGATGCGCCTCGTCGCGAGCAGAGAGGAGAGAAAGGGTTAACCCGGTAGCTGTCTCAATAGTAGCTACGGCGTCAGTGCAGTTTGAAGCGTTGCGCAGTACTGCGGTGGCAAACACGTCGATACGCTTGCAGTTGAAGTGTTGGGCGCGTTTTGCGTGCCCTTTCAGTACCGTTATGGCTCGCCGTATCCCTTCTTCGGAAAAGATACCATCTACAACATAGGCTGCCAGCCCTGCCATAACCTTGTCGTTAATAAGGCTTTTGAAGTCTCGGTTTGAGTAGATAACCTTGTGATCGTTTTTTACCTCATATACGACGAGGCGAATCGAATTCGATCCTAGGTCGACTACAGCATAGTTGGGCATGCGTGCTCCTTCGTATTTGACGCCACCAGCATGTTCGACAGGCAGCTACTTCTATTCTAGGCGACCTTAGGCGAAGGCTGCTTCGTATGCTTTTAATTGGAACGTATTTTTTACTTTTTGTCCTTTTGCCGCGTCTAGCCTAATCCATGAGACTCTCCCAAAGCCGCAGGAGTCCTGCTTTTGCGTGGTGCCCTCGGCAGGGGTGTGTTCAGAAATGCTGTGTTATCATAGAGGCTCATTCCCACGGGGGAGAGGATATATTCATGTTGGAATCCGTCGACTTTACCCGACCTTTGCTGACAAAAGAGGAATATAAGCCGCAGCGCGATGCGTTGGTGAGCGAGCTGGTGGTTCTTCAGCAGCAAGCCCATGAACGCGGCGTGGGCCTCGTAGTGCTGTTCGAAGGCTGGAACGGTGCGGGTAAGGGTAGTCGTATTTCTGATCTTATGTACAATCTTGATGCGCGTGCCACCAGCGTGCATGTTACCGAGGATTTAGATGTTGCGGCGGCGCGTGACTTTGTAGGCGCTGCTTACGGTGTAACAGGGTTTTATCCGATTATGCAGGAGTTCTGGCGTGCGTTGGGCCCGCGCGGTGCCATTACGTTTTATGATCGAGGTTGGTATACAGCCGCCACGCAGCATCTTTTATATAACGCTTACGGCGAGATTGCGTTCGAAGAAGTAAAAACAGGCAAGCCCAAAAAGCAGTCTGCTGTTGCCGAACAGGCCCGTGATGAGAGACATGCAGATTTACTGCATCGCCACCTTACGTCGGCAGCCGATTTTGAGCAGCAGTTGGTCGACGATGGCTATGTTGTAGTGAAATTCTTTGTGCATGTGACGCAGGAAGCGCAAAAAAAGCGCCTTGAGCGTCTGTATAACAATCCGACTACTCGTTGGCGTGTTAGTAAAAAGAAGCTTGACAGCGTGCGCAACTATCCCCAGGCCTACCGCTTGTATGATTATTTGTTAGAGGGTAGTAATTTTTCTTGTGCGCCGTGGCATATCGTAAATGGAGAGGATAAGCGTGCTGCCAATCTCGCCATTACTCAGACGCTAGTTGAAGCTCTTCGCGGTGCATTGGCTGCCGCGCCTGATGCTGCCGCGGTTGCTGCTGTTGCGAAGGCTCAGGCGAACTCGGCAGGTCTGCTGGAGGGTGTACAACGAGATAATTTCGCTTCCGATCAGCCGGCAGATATTCAGGCGACGGCTCAGGCCGAGGCCGCCGCTGCCAGCGCACGAGCACCACGTGCTTCGAAATTTCCTATTGAAAACGATTTTCCGCGTGTCGATCGCGTGAATCATGCTCTTGTGCTCGATCCTTCCGATTACAAAAGTCAACTAAAAATTCAACAGGAACGCCTGAATAAGCTTGAAATGGAAATGTATCAGAAGCGCATTCCTCTGATGATTATGTATGAGGGATGGGATGCAGCAGGCAAGGGCGGCAACATCAAGCGTGTGGCCCAAGCTCTCGATGCGCGTGCCTACACCGTGTTTCCCAGTCCTGCCCCTACAAAGCCCGAATTGCTCCACCCTCACTTATGGCGCTATTGGACGCGCTTACCAAAGGCGGGGCATGTGGGTATTTATGATCGTAGCTGGTATGGTCGAGTGCTGGTTGAGCGTGTAGAGGGTTTTGCCACCCCGAATGAGTGGGGGCGCGCGTATGACGAAATCAACGAGTTTGAACGCGAGCTGGTGCGCTGGGGTGCCATTCTCTTGAAATTCTGGGTCGATGTAAGCCAAGATGAACAATTAAACCGCTTTCGCGATCGTGAGCAAGATCCTGCCAAGCAATGGAAGATCACGGATGAAGATTGGCGTAATCGTGATAAATATCCCCAGTATAAGGCTGCTATCGATGATATGTTTCGTTTAACGTCCACGTCGTTTGCTCCCTGGATCGTGCTTGAGAGCGATAACAAGCATTACGCGAGGGTAAAGGCCTTGAAAATAATAAATGACGCGCTCGAGGCGCGCTTGCGCGAAAACTGAGATAGCGTTAACATGTGCAGATGATATGAAGCGAAAAACTGCGCACTGGTGCGCTTGAACAAAGGGGTATCGTTATGACATTGTTCGGGATGACTGTTCCTATGGAGGCGATCTGGGTCATTGTGGCCATTATCGTTCTTGTCATCGTTGTATTCATCGCAAAGGGCTTCCTTGATGAGATGAAGAAGAAGTAGAACCGTTCACGGCCGGCGTCTTGGTTCCGACCGTGAAGATATGAACGATTTCACGGCATTACGCCCCCTTCTCGGGGGCGTTTGCTTATTATGGTAACGGTCTGGAAACGAAGAGCGACGCTTGCGTTGGCAGCGTGCTCCCTCGTCCAACCGAGGAGGATAGCATGGCCGATCAACAACAAAATCCCAACTTGCCGCGTGGTCGCCACGCGCAGCAGGGTGGTGCACATTCTGCTCGGCCGCAGCCTCAGCCTTCGGTCTCGCGCCGTGCTCCTAGTGCAACGCCACGGCCGACTTCGCAGCATTCCGCACGGCAACAAGGAGCGCGTCCAGGTGTATCGCAGCAGGGCTATCGTTCGGCGCAGAACGCAGTGCAGCAGAGGCCTATACCTCCCCAAAGAGGTTTTCGGCAAGGGCGATCAATCCAAGCTGGACAGCCTCAGGGTTATGCGCATGCTCCCCGGCAGGGTGCGATGGTGCCAGTGACTTCTGCGACAGCCGGTGGACGACGCAATGCCATTGATCACAACAAAAAGAAAAAGAACTCCTGGCGTATCGTATTTTTTATTGCATTGATGGTGCTGGTGGCGTCACTTGTGGCGTTGGGCGCCATTGCTTTTAGCTACTGGCAGGGACAGAATGCGTACGATTCTCTTGCCGATGAGGTGTTTACACCTCCGGCGGACATTGAGGGTTCGTCGCTGACCGATCTTGCTGTGGATTGGGACAAACTGAGAGCGAAAAACCCCGATACGGTGGGCTGGGTGTATATTCCCGGTACGACTGTGAATTACCCGATTGTGCATACTACCGACGACGAGAAATATCTCACTACCGATTTCGATGGGAAGCAAACTTGGGGTGCCACTTATGGCTCTATCTTCCTGTCGGCGGCAAACGCCCCCGACTTTTCTGATGCGAACAATATTATATATGGACATCACCTCAACAACGGCTCTATGTTTGCTGCCATTGCCGGCTTCGAGGATGCTGCAAAATTCAATGCTAGCCGCACGGTGTACCTCTTGACACCTCAGGGTAATTTTAAGCTAAAGACGTTTTCCCTCGTACATGTAGCGGCCGATGATCCGCTGGCCCAAACTGCGTTTTCGAGTGGCGAAGAACTTGTGTCTTACGTGCAAGACAAGATAGACCGATCGGTTGTAGCGGTGTCTGATATTCCGGCAGCAGTCGACCTGAGTCGCATCTTCTCGTTCGCCACGTGTGACAATCTTCCGATTGATGGACGATTTGTCTTATTCTCTTATATTGCCGACTCGACCGTTGCAGGCATTACGCCTGTTGGATCGGTAGCGGCATCCGAAAGTAACATCGTAGATCCGACTGCGGCCAAAGCAGTAGGAGATAATGCACAGGAGGCCGCTGCATGAGCACTTCAGTATTTCCGGGAGAGCGCCCCGATCGCCTTGAGGAGGAATGTGCCGTGTTCGGCGTATTTGCACCTGGCGAAGACGTTGCACGTATGACCTGCTTTGGTTTGCAGGCGTTGCAGCACCGCGGGCAAGAGAGTGCTGGCATAGCCGTTGGCGATGGCGATACCATCATGGTGGCAAAAGATTTAGGTTTGGTAACCCAAGTATTTGATGAGGCTAGTTTGGCGGCACTTGAGGGTTTAGTTGCCGTGGGCCATGCGCGCTATTCCACCAGTGGAGCGGCTGCATCATGGGAGGCAGCGCAGCCCCATATTTCTGCTATTGATGATGTGCTTATCGCGTTAGCTCATAATGGTACGCTTGTTAATACTAATGAGATGCGCACGCGACTCGTAGGAGAGGGTGTGCAATTCCGTTCTGGCACCGATAGCGAGGTGCTAGCGAAGGCCATTGGTCAGGTGACGCAGGAGACGCACCATCTGCGTACCGGTATTCGCCGAGCTATGGAAGTTGTTACGGGTGCCTACGCTGTTGTTCTGGCCAGCCCCGATTCACTCTATGCGTTCCGCGATCCGAATGGGATTCGCCCGCTCTGTATTGGTAAGTTGCCTGACAACCGCGGATGGGTGGTGTCATCGGAGACCTGTGGTCTGGACATCGTGGGTGCCTCATACGTGCGCGATGTTAAGCCGGGCGAGATCGTGCGCTTTAATGCCAATGGAATGATAGCCGAGCCGGGTGTTGCGGCTCTTGAACCGGCAGCTTGTATTTTTGAGTATGTCTACTTTGCTCGGCCTGATAGTGTTATCGATGGGCAGAGTGTTTATCAAGCCCGTCGCAATATGGGGCGCATTTTAGCCCAAGAAGCGCCCGCCGAAGCTGATCTCATATTGGGCGTACCTGATTCGGGCGTTCCTTCTGCTATGGGTTATGCGGTTGAGAGTGGTATTCCGTATGCCGATGGTATTGTAAAGAATCGCTATGTAGGCCGCACGTTTATCCAGCCTACTCAGGCAATGCGTCAGTTAGGCATTCGTTTGAAATTAAATCCGTTGTCTTCAGTTATCCGCGGCAAGCGCTTGGTTGTTATCGATGATAGTATTGTGCGCGGGAATACTTCCAAGCAACTTGTGCGTATGTTGCGCGACGCAGGGGCTGCCGAAGTTCATCTGCGCATTGTGAGTCCCGAGGTAATGTGGCCATGTTTCTATGGTATCGATACCGATACGCGCGATCAGCTTATGGCTGCCAATATGACACTTGAGCAGATGAATGAATGGATTGGGTCTGACTCTCTGGCATTTATTACGCTTGATGGGTTGCGAGCTTCTGTTCCTGATGTGCGTCACCCTGGTTTTTGTGAGGCCTGCTTCAGTGGCGACTACCCTGTGCACATTCCCGAGGCGATGGCGAAAAAAAGTAGCCTTACGCAGGCGGATTTCGGAGGGTGTGGCGCAGGATCTTCTCTGTAAAGCGGACGAAGCCGCACGTGCGGCTGATAGATATATGCAGGGCCGGCTCGACGCGAGAGCGGGCCGGCTTCGACGGAAGGGTACACCGATGACCGAAAGAATTACTGTAAGCGCTGCGGGGCAGGACGATGGACCTCAGATGCCCAGCTGGGTGAATGAGGATGCACTGACGTATGCCCAGGCGGGCGTTGACACGGCCGAAGGTGCACGCGCGGTCGATGCTATTAAGGGTGTCGTGCATGACACGTATCGTTCTGAAGTGGTGGGGGATATTGGCGGATTTGGTGGTTTATTCTCTATTGGTGCAGCCAAAAATATGGTCGATCCGTTGTTGGTTAGCGGTACTGATGGCGTGGGAACAAAACTGAAGGTTGCGCAGATTGCTGATAAACACGATACCGTCGGCATCGATCTGGTGGCTATGTGTGCCAATGATATTCTGGCTACCGGTGCCGAGCCCCTGTTCTTTCTGGATTACGTGGCTATTGGCAAGCTAAAGGCAGAGGCTGTGGCGGAAATTGTTAAAGGTATTGGCGAAGGATGTAAGCAGGCGGGATGCGCACTTATTGGCGGCGAAATGGCCGAGCATCCTGGTGTTATGGACCCCGACGACTACGACCTATCCGGCTTTTGTGTGGGCCTCGTTGACCGAGTGAAGATGCTCGATCCTGCGACGGTGCATGAAGGCGATGTTTTGGTGGGCCTTGCGTCGAGCGGCTTGCATTCCAACGGCTATTCGCTGGCTCGCAAAGCATGCGTTGAGGGTAAGACTCACTACGAGTTGCGTATTGAGCGCGACGAGCTCGGAGGCCGTAGCCTACAGGATGCGCTTCTTGAGCCTACGCGTATATATGTGAAGCCGGTTCGTGCGGTTCTCGACGCTTGTTCAGGGGCGGTGCATGCGCTTGCGCATATCACGGGCGGTGGCATCACCGAGAATCTAGACCGTGCGCTTCCGAAGAATGCGGATGCTCAGGTTGATCTGGGTACGTGGCCGATTCCTCCCATTGCGAAGTTTGTTTGCGATGCGGCGCATCTGGACGAATCTGAAGCTCTTAAGACATTTAACAT
>JAEWYG010000081.1 GCA_023395755.1 Actinomycetes bacterium
TTTAATGACGGTGCGCGGTAGTTCGGCTCATTTGCATGGTGCCTGGAAAGCCTGTCTCAACGTATTCGATCACTGCTCGGCGGTTGCCACCAAAACGCGGGCTATGGTGGATGCTGCGCAGGGCGAAAACCCTCGTTGCGAGGTGTTAACCACACGTAAAAGTCAGCCTGGTGCGAAGGATCTGCTTACTCTTGCGGTTATGGCCGGTGGCGCTTTTCCGCATCGACTGGGGTTGTCCGAGACCGTGCTGGTATTCGATCAGCATCTCGTGTTTTATGGCGGCTTTGATAGGTTTGTTAAGCAGCTGCCCGCTATCAAAGCTCGCTGTATAGAAAAGAAGCTGTTTGTGGAAGCTGATGCTGCCCACGCTCGCTTGCTGGCGGCTGCTGGAGTGGATGGTATACAGCTCGACAAGATTCCCGTTGCGGAGTTGGCAACACTGGTATCTGAGCTACGCGCCATTAACCCATCTGTTACTCTCGTGGCTGCTGGTGGCATTAACGCTCAAAATGCTGCCGCCTATGCTGCGACAGGAGTTGATGGTCTGGCCACCACCGCGCCTTTCACTGCCAAGCCCATCGATATGAGTGTAAGAATGAGAATATTGTAGACGCGGCGGTGGGTGATTACTTCTCAGATGAGGCCTCGATTCGAAAAGATTGCTTTAGGCGTACCTTTTGAACGAGGCTTCCTTTTCTTTGAACATATGCACGCTTGTGCTTCTCCTCGTTTGAGAAGTTGACACCATTATTGCCAAGTTGCGCTAAGATGTTGCTCTTGTCCGCGCAGAGCGAACATAAGAGCCAAGAGTGTGTTGGCGGCGTGGGAACGAAGATACTTCGAGGAGGCACGAGACGTGGGCAATGTGCTGCGCGTTTTTAAGCGCGACGTCTTTAGACTATTCAAAGCTCCCGCTGCTTTGGTGGTGGTAGTGGTTCTTATAATCCTTCCGTCGTTGTATACCTGGTTGAATGTTATCGGGTTTTGGGACCCTTATGGCAATACGGGAAACCTACGCGTGTGTGTGGTGAACGAGGACGCTGGAGCGAGCAGTGATATTACGGGCGACTTGGACCTAGGGGCTCAGATAGTTGATGAGCTCAAGTCTAACGATCAGCTCGGGTGGACCTTTGTCGATCGTGAGACCGCCATGAAAGAGGTCGAGTCGGGCAAGTCTTACGCATCGTTTATTATTCCGAAAGACTTCAGTAGCGACTTCATCACGCTTATTACTAGCAATCCTCAGCGCCCTCAGCTTGAGTATTACGTTAACGAGAAGGCTGGTGCGGTTTCTCCTAAAATTACCGATACTGGTGCATCGGCACTTGATGAAACCATCAATAGCACGTTTGTCTCAACCGTGAGTTCTATCGCGGCAGAAGTACTTGATAAGAAACTGGCTGAGTCGAAAACCCAGACAGAGGCATCAAAAAACAGCATTGCGCGTCAGTTTGAAAAGGCAAAAAAGGCGGTAGCGGATGCGCGGACATCGGTAGAAGGCCTTTCTGAGGCAACACAAAAGGCCCGTGAAAAAGCGAACGATGCGAAAGGATCGTTGAGTGAGGCGAAATCTGATATTGCGCTTCTGAGTGTGCAGTTGCAACAGGTATCAGCTTTGACTACTGCCACACAGAACAATCTGGGGTTGTTTGCATCAAATATGCTTTCGGTAATGGACCAAGGATCCCTTCTTACCTCCCAGGCGGCTGCTAAAACGAACACGTCTATTGGGGCGGCTTCCGCTTCGGTAGTGAAGGCTCAGGGAGAAATTGGCTCGGCGCTCGAAAGCGGTCAAGCGGCGGCCGATCAAAACACTGCCGTTATCGAGCAGCTCAAAATTCTTCAGCAGAGTCTTCCTGACGATAATCCCGACAAGGTGTTGTTGGGCCAGTTGGTAACAAGTTTGGAAACTCAGAATAACGAACTGCAGCGCGCGCTTGCTGGAGTAGGTACCCTAAGCAACGATGCGGCGAATACGGCAGTAGCCATTGCTCATACCTCTAATTCGGTAAATGACGCAGTGCAAGGTACCTTAGGAAGTGCCGCCGAATACCGAAGTACTCTTGCGAGTACGACACTACCCGCTATTAATAGCGGGCTTTCTCAGCTGAGCAGTACTGCGGCAGTGTTGTCTGCAGCTGTGTCTAATCAGGCACTTCTTGTTGACCAGGCATCGCTTGCGCTTGACCAACTGTGTTCAACACTGCAAACAACAGCTTCGGCATTGGGACAGACAGACGGGCTTTTGGCCGGCTTCCAGACCAGCTTGGATACCGCACAGACCGACTTGCTTGCGTTGGGGTCTTCCGATGCACTTTCAGAGCTACTGGGCGGGGGTACGCTCGATGCAACTAAAATAGCCGACTTTATGTCTTCGCCAACTAAGGTGCGCACTGAGTCGCTGTACCCATTGAATGCATACGGTTCGGCTATGGCTCCTTTGTTTACGAATCTCACGTTGTGGATTGGCGTGTTTATGCTTATGGTTATTTTGCGGCAAGAAGTTGACGATGAAGGAATAAAGAACCTTACGATAGCGCAGCGTTACTGGGGAAGATGGCTGTTCTTGGCTCCACTCGCAATGCTTCAGGCGATAGTGTGCTGCGCAGGTAACTTAGCTATTGGCGTACAGGCGGCGAGTGTTCCTTTATTCTTCCTAACTGCTATCATTGCATCGTTGACGTATTTAAGTATTCAGTTTGCACTGTCGGTAACACTGCAACATATTGGCAAGGCAATCTGCGTGATTCTGGTATTCGTGCAGATACCTGGTGCAACCGGGCTGTATCCCATCGAGATGACCCCACCCTTCTTCCAGGCTGTATACCCGTTTTTCCCTTTTACCTATGGCATCAACGCAATGCGTGAAACCATTGCGGGGTTTTACGATGGTCAGTGGGCTCATTTCGTGTTAATGCTCCTGATATTCTTAGTTGTTTCGTTTGTCGTTGGCCTTCTGGCTCGGCCTTACTTTTCTAATTTGAATAGGATGTTTGCAAAGCAAATAGCAGAAAGCGACATTCTGAACGGTGAGGAGGTACAGGTTCCGGCTCGCCGTTATCGTTTGGGGCAGCTTATTCGTGCCCTTTCCGATAGAGAAGACTATCGAACGCGCTTGCGTCAACATGCAGAACGCTTTCTTTTGTGGTATCCGCGCCTCAAACACGCAGCATGGCTGTTTGGCATTGTTGTGCCTACGGTTGCTACGGTTGCTTTTTCTGTTGCCGGCAGCGATAAAGTGATTGTGCTTACTGCATGGCTTGTGTGGCTCGTGCTCATTTTGATGTTTCTGGTTGTTATTGAGCACGTGCGTGATGGTCTCGATCGGCAGTTTACGCTGAATGAACTGAGTGATGAAGAGTTACGTGCGTTGTTTTCTGCTCGCAGCAGCCTTGAGGAACCCTTGGGGTTGAGCGAGGCACCTGTGCGCAAGGAGGGGGACGCATGAGAAACATAGGACGTCTCTTCTGTGATGACGTAAAGCGCCTTACCAGTAACGTGGTAACGGGAATTATCGTGTTGGGCTTAGTGTTTATGCCCTCGCTATTCAGTTGGTACAACATCGTTGCTTGCTGGGATGTTTTTGGTAATACCGGCAATTTAAAAGTTGCCGTGGCGAATACCGACGAAGGGTACGAGAGCGACCTGATGCCCTTGAGGGTTAACATAGGCGAGCAGGTGGTGTCTGCCTTGCGAGCAAACGACCAGTTGAATTGGACGTTTGTGAGTGAGGATGAGGCGATCGATGGTGCTCAGTCGGGTAAGTATTATGCCGCCGTTGTTATTCCTCCCAGTTTTAGCAAAGATATGATGACGTTTTATTCAGACGACGTGGAACATGCTCAAATCGTTTATTACACTAATGAAAAGAAAAGCGCCGTTGCGCCCAAGGTTACCGATCAGGGTGCAGGTGGGGTGTCAAGTCAGGTAAACGAAGTATTTGCCGAAACGCTCTCCGAGGTTGCTCTCGGTATTTCATCAGCCATATCACGATATGCAAACGATACCGATGCAAGCGGGCGCATTGGCGATCTGGCGCATCATGTGGGAACTATGAGTACTCAAATGTCTCAGGCGGCCTCGGTACTTACGCTCTATTCATCGGTTATGGGTTCGGCTCAGGTACTTGTTGACGGATCTTCAAAACTGCTTACGCAAACAAGAGAAGCTGCGGGGCAGGTCGGTTCGGCAGCGGGGGAGGGTAGGCAGGCGCTCAATACGATATCGGATGCGATGTCGGCGTCATCGGATGCTCTCTCTTATGCATTGCAGCAAAGCAGTGCTGGATATGCGGGCTTGTCCGATTCTATCGATGCTGCATTCAAAGCCACGGGATCGCTAACAGCAAGCTCTGCCCAACAGCTACGCGAACAGGCGACTGCGATAGACGTGCAAATTGCTCAATATCGAAGTATTGTTGAACAGTTGGAACAACTAAAAAATCGCATTGACGATAGCAATAAGCCAGCGGTTGAAATGCTCATAAAGCGCCTTAACGCCTCCATTGAGCAACAGGAAAAGCTGCGTGATGGGCTATTAGGTGCTGCTGATAGTATCGAAGCGGGTAACGCCGATGCTCAGGGCCAGCATGCTGAGGTGAAACGGCTGGTAACCGATGCTCAAGCGAGCATAAGTGACTTGGCAGCAAGCTACGATACCGATATTAGGCCAGGTCTCGATCAGCTGACAGCTGAGGTGTCGGCTGTCGCCTCTTCGCTGGAGCGTAGTGCATCCAAGTTGGATGCGGCAGGTGTTAGCTTGCAGGGATCGGCGGGGTCGGTATCGGGGCAATTAAGTGATGCGAAGGGCAAGCTTGATGGCGCCGCCACCGATTTAATAGCCTCGTCCGAGAAGTTTGCTTCTCTTAGTCAGTCTATAACTCAGGCACTCTCCAGCGGAGATCTCGACACGCTTCGTGCGGTGCTCAACTCCGACCCTGCCGTTCTTGCTGCGACGTTAGCGGCTCCCGTGCAACTTGAACGACACCCTGTGTACCCAGCGGAAAGCTTTGGGTCGCAGATGGCTCCTTTGTATACCACGCTGGCGCTATGGATTGGATCGTTGCTCTTACTGGTGGCGGTTCGAGTTGCTGTGTCGGAAAAGGCCCAACAACGATTGAATAACCCCAAGCTTTACCAGTTGTTCCTCGGGCGGTTTGGCATATTTGCGGTATTGTCGCTCTTGCAGACCACCTGTATGGCCTTAGGCAACATGCTCTTTTTGAAAGTGCAGGTAAGCGACCCGTTTTTGTATCTCGTGTGCTTCTGGTTGGCCGGTTTGGTGTTCACCTTTGTTATTTATTCTTTGGTGGTGTCTTTCGCAAACTTGGGTAAGGCTATCGCGGTGCTATTGCTGATTGTGCAGGTAACAAGCGCAGGAGGAAGCTATCCGCTGCAGCTGCTGCCCGAATTCTTTCAGGTTCTCAGCCCTTACCTGCCTGCGACGCATGTGATTAACGCCATGCGTGCAGCTATGATGGGTGCCTATCAAAATGAATTCTGGATACAGATGGGAGAGCTGCTTCTCTTCCTCCTTCCTGCGGCATTTATTGGCCTCGTTATGCGCAAGCCACTTATGAAGTTCCTCGATTGGTTTGTGGAGAAGGTGGAAGATTCGAAGTTGGTGGCATGATAGATTTGTTGAGGTTGCACAGCCTCCTGCCGAGGTGGCGTGTTGATTCTGCGCTGACGGATAAGGGGATGCTGCGGGTCGGGGTATAATAGAGAAGGAGCGGTCTATTTACCTGCTCCCTAAAAGGATGGAGGAAGGCCCCGTGAGTGACAAGGCGCAAGAAGCAGCGAAAGCAGCTGAATCCGCACTACGCGACGATGGCAAACTTACCGAACTGACGGATGCGCTTTCGGGCGGATCGCGCCGGGCTCGACAAAATGCCGCCTCGGCCCTCGCTATTGTGGCAAAAGAATCGCCCGAGGTACTTACTGTCCATGGGACAGCTTTTGTCGATGCGCTCAATCGTCCTGAGGCGCAGACACGCTGGGAATGCTTGGATGTTTTAACAATACTTGTCGATTACGACTCTCGTACGTGCGACAGGGCGGTTCCGGGTGCGGAAGCAGCTCTTTTCGACGAAGAAAGCGGTCTTGTTCGTCTTGCCGCCTTGCGATTTCTTTGTAAGCTTGGCGCGACCACCGAGAACAGGTCTGAGAGAATATGGCCGCTGCTCGATGAGGCTATCCAATGCTGCCATGGCGATCTTGAATTTCAGGATATGCTTATAGCGGTAGCCGATTTTTCGACGGGCAAGCTAACGCCTCTGGTAAAAGAGGAGTTGGGCGCGCGGATGAAATTCGATGCTGAAAATGGTAAGGGAGCGCTTAAGCGTCGCTCTCAGCAAATCATGGAAAACACCCAGGCGAAGTAATTTCGCCTAACTGTTATTGATGGCGAGTTTTTGCTTGCCACATGCCATGCCGTTCAACTTACCGTACTGTTTACCCCTTCACCGCGAAGCTTTATTTGTGAGGCTTTCTGTCGAAGAAGGTGAGCGGGGGTGTCTCAGGGTGTAAGAGGCCTCATGGTTGTTGTTTCATAGGGTGCCCGTATCCTATAAGGTTTCGTTTCGAGGGAAGGTTCGTTCATGACCGTAGAGTCCAATCGCTTCGCTGCATCGCTTGAGGTGGGCGAGGCAACGTACACCTACTATCCGGTTTCCGCGGTATCTGGTTCTGAGACATTGCCGTATTCGTTGACAGTTCTTTTGGAGAACGTTTTACGTAATGTGGAAGACGAGCAGGCGGCCGAAGAGCTGGCGCGGCGCATTGTGGCTGCGGGGAATGCGGGTGAAGTAGGCAGTGAGGTGGAATTTAGTCCAGCGCGCGTGCTGTTTCAAGATTTCACCGGTGTGCCTGTGTTTGTGGATTTTGCCGTTATGCGCGAAGCGTGCGCCGAATTAGGGGGCAACCCAGCGAAGATCAATCCGCAGATACCCTGCGATCTGGTAATAGACCATTCAGTTATCGCCGATGTTGCTGGATGTGCGGGGGCTCTTCAGCAAAATATGGACTTGGAGTTCTCTCGCAATAAAGAGCGTTATAACTTCCTAAAATGGTCGCAGGAATCGTTTCAAAACGTACGTATCGTTCCTCCGGGAGCGGGTATTTGTCATCAGCTGAACATTGAGCAGTTTGCGCATGTTGTTATGACATCGGATGCGGCGGGCGTGCAGCGTGCCTGCGACGAGGCTCCCGTAGCCTATTTCGATACGCTGGTGGGAACCGACAGCCATACACCCACAGCAAACGGCATTGGCGTACTGGGCTGGGGCGTGGGTGGTATCGAGGCTGAAGCGGCAGCTTTGGGTCAACCCATTACGACGCTGGTTCCTCAGGTTGTGGGCGTTCGGCTAACCGGCACGCTTTCCGAAGGGGTAGCTGCCATGGACGTGGCGCTTACGTTTGCTCAGATGCTGCGCGAAAAGGGCGTAGTCGGGCGCTTCGTGGAGTGCTTTGGCCCCGGGCTTGACAGCCTGAATGCCACGCAGCGTGCCTGCATTGCTAATATGACACCTGAATACGGCAGTACGTGCACGCTGTTTCCCGTGGACGACGCGACTCTTGCCTATTTACGCTTGACGGGTCGCAATGACGAACAGGTGGCGCTTGTGGAGGCGTATGCCAAGGCCCAGGGTTTCTGGAACGACCCCGCCGCGCCGCATCGCCACTACGCTGAGGTAATCGAGCTTGATCTGGGTAGCGTCGAGCGTTCGCTTGCTGGTCCGTCGCGACCCCATGATCGCATTTCTCAGACTGATGTACAGGAACGTTTCCGCGCTTTGTGTGACGAGCGCGGTCTCGATCGTACGAAGACGGTTTCTGTAGACGTTGCGGGGGAAGCCCGTGATCTCTCGCATGGCACCCTTGCCATTGCGGCAGTTACCAGTTGTACAACAGCTACCGATCCTCGCATGATGTTAGCTTGTGGTCTGGTGGCAAAAAAGGCGGCAGAAGCCGGTCTCGTGCCGCGTCCGTGGGTTAAGTGTGTACTTGCTCCGGGTAGTAAGGCAACCGAGCTGCTGCTTGACCGTGCGGGACTTATGGAAGGCCTCCGTCACTTAGGATTTTATACCTGCGGATTCGGGTGTATGAGCTGTATTGGCAATTCGGGTCCCATCTTGGAAGCGTTGCATAACGTGGCAGATGATATTGAACTTGCCAGCGTACTCTCGGGTAATCGCAACTTCGAGGGACGCATCTCGCCCGATGTGTCGCAGAACTATCTTGCAGCTCCAGCAATGGTAGTGGCCTATGCGCTTGCCGGTACGATAGATATTGACTTAGAACATGATGCTTTGGGTATGCGTGCTGATGGTACACCTGTTTTCTTGGCTGATATTTGGCCTACGGATGATGAGGTGTCTGCGCTGGTGACGGCACATGTTGACGGTGAGCTGTACGAAGAGGGATCGCGCGGTCTGTATGAGGGTGATGCCGCTTGGCAGGCGCTGGGCTCAGAGAAAAGCGCTACGTTCGCGTGGGACGATACATCGACCTACGTGCGTCGCGCTCCTTACTTCGATGGTATGAAGCGCCAGCCGTCTGTGCCGGCTCCGGTACGGGGCGCTCGCGCTCTTGCTCGTTTGGGTGATTTCATTACCACTGATCATATTTCGCCAGCGGGGTCAATCGCGGCGGATTCACCGGCAGCGCGTTATCTTGAAGAGCGTGGCGTCGATCAGGCCGACTTCAATACTTACGGTGCACGCCGCGGCAACCACGAGGTGATGATGCGTGGTACGTTTGCCAACGTAAAGCTTCAAAACCTGTTAGCCGCGGGGAAGAAGGGTGGATGGACGTGCGACTTTTTGAACCAAGAAGTGCGTCCGCTGTTTGATGCCGCTATGGATTATGAGGCCGCCGGCGTGCCGCTTGTGGTGGTGGCTGGCAAGATGTATGGCAGCGGCTCTTCGCGCGACTGGGCAGCAAAGGGTCCGGCGTTGTTGGGTATACGCGCTGCGTTTGCTGAGAGTTTCGAGCGTATTCATCGTTCTAATCTTATTGGTATGGGTATTTTGCCATTGCAGTTTGCTGAAGGAGAAAGTGCCGAGAGTTTGGGGCTTGATGGCTCTGAAACCTATACGGTTGGAGCAATCGATTTTAGTGGGGGTCTGCCGGAACCGCGTAAAGTAGAGATATGTGCCGAACGCGCGGACGGTACGGCGACGACGTTTGAAGCAACGGTTCGCGTGGATACGCCTACGGAGGGCCGCTATTACGAAAACGGTGGAATTCTTCCTTACGTACTGCGAAGTTTATTGTAAAAACATGGCAACACCGGCGCCCGGTCGCAGCAAGCGATTGGGCGCTTTAGTGTATAGTGAAGACTTTAGGTAATCGAGGGTTACAGGAAAGGGATGCCGTGAAACAGACATCCGGGTTCGATGCATTATTAGAAGCGCTTAAGCAATCAGGCGTAAATGTGGATGGTCGGTTTGATGCCGATTCCGAAGCTCCTACAGGGGGGCGAGGCGGTAACGGAGGCGGCTCGCAACCGCCGCACGTTCAGGTGGAGCTGCCCTTTGCCGATCGCATGGCGGCATGGGGTAAAAAGGCGCTTATTGCAGCGGCCATCATCATAATAATTATTGGGTTGGCTGCCTACTGGTGGTTTCATCCGCCTATCAATATTCATAGCACAGATACCTGGATGTTTGTGGCGGTGTTCATCTTGTTGCCGCTGTTTCTGGTGTTTTGGAGTCGGTCTCGTAGCTACGAGACGGGTACAAGCAAGGTTGATCCGAACCCTGGTAAATCGAAGGCGTTCAAATGGGCATCGTATGTGCCGGTGGCTGTTGCTTTGGCCGGCGTAGTGGGCGCTATCTTGTCCTTGTCTATATTTCCGGGCAACGCCGAGAAGTATGCTAACGTATTGCAGACCGACACGCTTGAATTCGCTACGGACATCAAAGAGGTGAACTACTCAGAGATTCCGGTTATCGATCGCGATTCAGCGGTACTTTTGGGTAATCGCGAAATGGGCTCCATCCCCGATTTTGTGAGTCAGTTCGAAATTTCACCGTTATATAGTCAGATTAACTATCAGGGTTCGCCGGTACGTGTGAGTCCGTTGGGTTATGCAGATTTGTTTAAGTGGTTCACGAACCGCGAGGCGGGTATCCCTGCTTACTCACTGGTGAATATGACCACACAGGATGCGGAGATTGTGCGCCTAGAAGACAATCCCATCCACTATTCTCAATCTGAGCCGCTTGCGCGCAATATCGATCGTCATGTCCAATTGAGCTACCCGTTTTATATGTTCGACGAGAAATCGTTCGAGATTGATGAAGAGGGTAAGCCTTGGTGGGTGTGTCCGGTACAGACGCGAACCATTGGTCTATTTGGTGGTACTACCATCCAGCGGGTAGTTATGGTAGATGCCACGACGGGTGAAACGCAGGACTTATCTATTGATGAGGTGCCACAGTGGGTTGACCGCGCTTACCCCGCTGAATTGCTTATCGAGCAGTATAACTGGAGCGGTAAGTACAAAGATGGTTGGTTGAACTCGGTGTTTGGGCAGAAAAATGTTGTGCAGACCACGCCTGGCTCTGATGGCAATCTGGGATACAACTATATTGCTAAAGACGATGACGTATGGGTGTATACCGGGGTAACTTCGGCGACCGCAGACAATTCCATCATTGGCTTTGTGCTGGTAAACCAACGTACAGCTGAATCACACTTCTATTCAGTGCCTGGTGCAACGGAGGCATCGGCAATGCAATCGGCCGAGGGTCAGGTACAAAATCTGCGCTATCATGCTACGTTCCCGCTGCTTATCAATGTGGCAAACCAGCCTACGTATTTCATGGCTTTGAAAGATGATGCGGGATTGGTGAAGCAGTTTGCCATGATCGACATTCAGCGCTATCAAAATGTTGCAGTGGGTAATACGGTAGCCGAGTGTCAGAAGTCCTATCAGGCACTTTTGGCCACCAACGGGGTGCTGGCTGATGCCGGGGAAGACATAGGTGCTCTTGAGGCGCAAGGTGTTATTGCCCACATTGCTCAAGCGGTAGTAGAGGGCAATTCGCACTTCTATGTGAAGCTTGTCGACGGCAATGCAATTTACGATTTTGCGTTACCTGGTCTGATTGAGATTGTGGGCTACAAAGAGGGCGACTCTATTGCATTCACCTATCTTGAGGCTGAACCGACCAACCCGGTCCAAGAGATTCTCAAGGGAGGTAGCACGGCAGGTACTACGGCAAAAGACGCTCGCTCTACCGGTGATGCTCAAGGAAATACCGTATAAGGGTTGACAAGAAGCGGAACGTGGCTAAAATGTAAAGGATGCTGTTTCAACTGAAGCTGCATACAAAAAGAATGTTCCGCTGCCCAAGACAGCAGGTACCGAAAGGTTTAATCGCAGTAATGCGACCCGCCGAGGTGGTTGTATAAGTTTCGTGCTTAGACGACCCCCGCTGTCAGGTGACAGAGGGGGTCGTTCCTTTTCTCAGGCGATGATCCCACCCGCGAGGGGCGGAACCCGAGTTTGTGAAGAAGGAGGTGTACTACATGCCCAATGTTCAGAACCAAGAAACGCTTGGCAAGATCAAGGAAGATCTTGGCGGCGTGAACGCGATGTGGGTCGTGGACTACCGCGGCCTTACCGTGAAGCAGATTCAGGCGCTGCGCAACAACATCCGTGAGGCCGATGCCGGCATGAAGGTGTACAAGAACACGCTCATGCACATCGCTCTCGAGGAGTTGGAGCTGCCGAACTTGGACGCCGTGCTGGAAGGCCCGTCTGCGTTCGTATTTGCAGGTGAAGATCCGGTCGCGTCTGCAAAAGCGATCAAAGACTTCTCCAAGAAGAACCCGAATCTGATTATTAAGGGTGGCATGATGGACGGCTCGTTCGTCGACGCTGCTCAGGTTGAGGCTATTGCCTCGCTGCCGTCGCGCGAAGAGCTTATTGCCAAGCTGCTCGGTACCATTTCCAACCCGCTGGTCAAGACGGTCCGTGTACTCAACGGTCCTATGGAGGCGTTCGCGCGCTGCGTGTCCGCTATTGGCGACCAGAAGAACGCTGCATAAAGGTAGCGTAAAAAGCGCCGCGTGATGCGGTGCCCGCTTGAAACAAGAC
>JAEWYG010000111.1 GCA_023395755.1 Actinomycetes bacterium
GCCTACGGCAGAGGCGGCGCGGACCTTCCTTAAGGCACGCGATTTTCTATCGGTGAATATTACGACGCCCTATAAACCGCAAGCGCTTGAGGCGGCCACGCATCGAGCGGCATCGGCCAAGCTTGCGCAAGGTGCAAACCTGCTGGTTAAGCATGGAGAAGCACTTATTGCGTACAATACCGACGGCCAGGGATGCGTGGCATTTCTGGAGCGTACAGGCTTTTCGTTTGCCGACGCCTCGGTTGTGGTGTGTGGCACGGGTCCTACGGCGCTTGCCATCTGCCATGCTTGTGCCATTGCGGGTGCGCGCGAGGTGGTGCTAATGGGTCGCGACAAAGAGCGTTCTCAGCGCGTGCTGGAGTCCTATGTTGATGCGTTCGGCACATTGGCTCAGGCTACCATTGATCTTCCTGCTGCCCAGCCTCACCATCGCAGTTTCCTTGCCGCCTATGAGCAGACCACGTTCAAGTTTGGTACGTATGCCACATCGACGCAAGCTATTGGGTCTGCCAATCTGGTGGTAAATGCCACCACCTTAGGTATGGGTACGAACGATCCTGCTCCTTTCGACCCCGCGCTACTGCATGAAGGCCAGTGCATATTCGATGCGGTGTACGGTCATGGCGAAACTGCTCTTGTGGCGGGCGCCCGGGCGGCGGGCTGCGTTGTTCATGACGGTGCCGGCATGCTGGTAGCCCAGGCGGTGGCAAGCGTGCAGGCGGTGGTTGATATTGCGGGCGTGGATGTTGATCTGGAGAGCATTGACCTCTTCTCTGTTATGGCCGAGGCGGCAGGGTTTGAAGTAGTGTAAAGGGTGCGCGCTCGATGCTGCTCTTGCCTTATCCATGGCAATATGGTTCACCCTTCCTCACCTCGCTTTTCCTGTCCTGTCGGTAGGGTACAATAAGCGCAAACAACGACGGTGGGAAAGCGAACCATTATGCGCTACATGACAGCAGGCGAAAGCCATGGGCCAGCGCTAACGGCCCTTGTAGACGGCGTACCGGCCGGTCTAAAAATTTCGGAAGATCAGATTAACAGCGATCTGGCGCGTCGTCAGGCTGGTTACGGGCGCGGCGGAAGGCAGCGCATCGAAACGGATACTGTGTCCATTACTGCAGGTGTGCGTTTTGGTCGCACGCTGGGCTCACCCATTGCGCTTACCGTGGTAAATCGTGACTGGAAGAACTGGGTTGACCGCATGGCTGCCTTTGGAGACCTGCCGAACGATTTGATTCGGGAGGTTGCTCCCCGCCCGGGTCATGCCGATTTGGTTGGTTCGCTTAAAACAGACACCAACGATTGTCGCAATATCTTGGAGCGCGCGAGCGCGCGCGAAACCGCAGCACGCGTGGCTGCGGCGGGCATCGCGCGTGAGTTTCTTGCCGAATTGGGCGTTGACGTGTTTTCCTATGTTGCTTCTATTGGGTCGGTTGTTCTTCATGAGGACAATTCGATGCTCGCTGCTCCCGACTATAAGCCGTTGGATATCGAGCTTTCCGACATGCGGTGCCCCGATGAGGCTACGACTGAGGCTATGAAGGCCGAGATCGATCGTGCTCGCGAGGCGGGGGAGAGTTTGGGCGGTACGTTCCGGGTGGTGGCAACGGGGCTGTTGCCGGGTGTGGGCGGCTATGCCACGGCAGACGAGCGACTCACGTCGCGCTTGGGTGGGGCACTGTTTTCCATTCCGGCTATCAAGGGCGTTGAGTTTGGCTTGGGCTTTCAAGCTGCACAGAGGGTTGGCTCTCTGGTTCACGATCCTATTGTTTTGAATCGTAAGGTTGGCTTTACTCGTGCCAGTAATAATGCGGGTGGTCTTGAGGGGGGCATGACTACGGGTATGCCCCTTATCGTAACGGCTGCAATGAAGCCCATTCCCACGCTTATGACGCCGCTTTCTACGGTGAATCTCGATACGCTCGAGGTAGAGGAGGCATCGCGTGAGCGCAGTGACGTGTGTGCTGTGCCTGCGTGCGCCGTTGTTGCCGAGGCAGAGGTGGCCATGGTGTTGGCCAATGCCTACCTTGAGAAGTTCGGGCATGACAATATGGGTGATATTAAGACTGCGGTTAAAAACTATCAGCAGCGCTTGAGAACGATGTCGCGGTGACGTCTATGGACGGAACAGGAGTGCGGTTATCGGGGTCGTATCCTCCCCGTATCATGTGCGACTTGAAATGTCCGGTGTTTTTCGTCGGGTTTATGGGTGCGGGGAAAACTTCTACTGCACGTAAGTTGGCACGTACCTGTGGTATTGCCTCGGTCGATATGGATACCTACTTGGAACGTCGTGAGGGTAGGCGTGTGAAGGAGTTGTTTGCCGAGCAGGGTGAAGAAGGTTTTCGCGCCATCGAGAGTGATGTGCTGCGTGAGTTGGCAGCCAAGGAGCCATTGTTGGTGTCATGCGGTGGCGGTGTGGTGTTGGCGCCCGAGAATCGTGAGGTGTTAAAAAACGAGGGATTTGTCGTGTATTTGCAGGTTACTGCCGATGAGGCAGCTTCGCGTATTAGCGATGTGTCTACGCGCCCTCTGTTTCGCGATCTTGATACGGCTCGTGCCATTATCGAGAGCCGTTTGCCCTTGTATGAGAACGTAGCCGACGTAGTAGTGGACACCGCGGGTAAAAGTGTTGCCGCGATTGCTCGGGAAGTGCGCAGCGTATTAGAGAAGGAAGGAATTTTGTGGCAACGAAAGTAGTGGTCAATATTCCTGGTGAGGAAGCCTACGATGTACGCATTGGGGCGGGCGTGCTGGATGGGTTGGGTGCCCGAATGCGTTCGGTTGAAGCTCTGGGGCAGATTGAGCGTGCGCTGGTTGTTACCGATTCCAACGTAGCACCGCTTTACCGCGACCAGACTAAGGCCTCGCTTTCTGCGGCTGGCTTTCGCGTGCGCGACATTGTGGTGCCCGCGGGCGAGGAGACCAAGTCTCTTGCGGTAGCGGGCGAACTGTGGGAGGCTATGGCGCAGCTTTCTTTGGGACGTGATTGTGTCGTGGTGGCGCTTGGAGGCGGGGTAGTAGGCGACCTTGCCG
>JAEWYG010000132.1 GCA_023395755.1 Actinomycetes bacterium
CTCCACTCTGATCGGCCGATACCACCAGCGCTTCAGATTCTTGGCCGACAAGGCTCGTTGGCCATATACCCCGCAGTCCGCCTGTCACCAAAAGTAAGACAACCGCTAGCACAACAACCCCCACCAACACGAAAACAGCTAAGGGAAAGCGTGCAAAACGAAAAGAATATCCTAATACCTCGACACTCGACGCTCGAAAGTTCACCGAAGACCGAGCGTGTTTCGAGCGCCAATGCAAGTCGGAACGAACCTTCACGTAATGCCGCCTTCCATTCGCTACTTCTATCTTTTTGTCTTCGACAAAATCATTCCTCGCGCTGCAAAATACGTCACCAAAAAGTATCCACCATAGATAACCACAGCAAACGCGACCGTGATAAGCAAAGGACCAACGATGTCCAACAAACCAAACATTCTCACCACATCAGTAACCACTTTTAAAGCCACAGCAGAATGTACCACAGCTAAAGCGAGTGGGAATAGAAAATAGATTCCTATCTGGGTAAATAACGCGATATTTACCATGCGCTGCTCGGCACCAATCTTTTCCAAAATAGTATAACGATGACGATTGTCGGCTGCTTCAGAAAGCTGCTGAAGGGCAAGAATAGCCGCACAGGTAATAAGCAATATAAATCCTATATAAATAGCCAAGTACGATATAACAGTAGTCAATCCTGAGGATTGATCAATAGCAAACAACGCCGTCATCCCCCGCATGAAGGGCCAGCCGGGCGTTTGCCCGTACGACAAACATTCCGGACCATAGGCTGCATCGAGAGCCTCATTAAACATCCCATCAGCCAGCGATCGTTCCTCGTTATACATAATGTCTAAGTTGGAATACCACACGACGGCATCAGCCGGTAGGTCGCTATCGTTGACCACGACAATACCCGTATTCATAGGAAACGATGAAACCTCAGCGGCCGTGGTATCTATAGTATCGGATTGAGGATGTAATGTTCTTCCACCCACCTCAAGCGTATCATTTTGCTGAATAAAGGATCGGTAGAAATTCTGCATGTCAATGAAATCGCACCAGATGAGGTATTCCCCTTCATTGAGCTGCACCGGAGGAAGCCCCGTCAACTCCCGCAACCCATTCAGCTGCGACACAGAAGACATAGGCATGGGCGTTTTGTCCATATTCTCCATGTTGTAGGCCGTACCCAATTCCGAATTGGTACGATCGATTAAATCTCGCATCGTCAAGTGGGTAGCATACACGTCCACCTGCGCATCGGCCCGTACAATTTCGTCATAGCCCACCACATCGCGAACAAGGGCCGCATGCATGTCGCCCCCATCAGCGAGCGATGCGGGGTCTTGCTGCACCTGCGGGCCATCGTCATGCATCTCAAGCGAATAGTTATAAGTAGATAAGCTTGCGTCATATACCGTTGAGGAAGCAAGACTTTTATTCATGGCCGTGCAGATAGCGAAGCCTCCGCAGGTGGAAGTAATGGCTAAAAACAACGCGACACACACCAGTGAAATACTGAGAAATGCCGTGTTAATTTTACTGTTCAGCTGACGCAACGTAAACGTATTCAAACCACGAAGGTACAATTTCTTATTGCCTTGCACTACTCGTAGCAGAAAACCCGAAAGTGAGAAAAAGAACAAAAAAGTACCCACCAACATAAGCGCAGTGGAAGCAGCAAATTGCTCGTTCATTACCGTCAACCCATTTTTTAACAACAGGTAGTAAGCTGCACCCAGAAGACCAAGGGACAAAACAAACAATAAAACAGAAAGCGGTAGACTACGAATTTTAACTGTTTCACTTGTTTTATCTGCATTAATGAGGTCGATTAGCTTATAGCGCGAAACCGCCATTACGTTGAACACTAATGTCGTGAGGAAGATAAGCGCAAAACACCCCACCGTCATAAGGCATGCCGTACCCGAAAACGAGAACGTAAACGTGTCAATAGTCACTTTAAATAACGCTGCCGTGGCATACAGCATCACCTGCGACAAGGCGACGCCTAAAGCTAGACCACACACCAGTGACAGCAACCCTACGAACAGTGTCTCTAAAACAATAATTCGCGACACCTTCGAACGCTCCATACCCAAGGTTAAATAAATGCCAAACTCGCGCTTGCGCCTGCGTATAAGAAATCGATTGGCATACACAATAAGAAAACCCAGAACTACGGCAATAAACACCGACACTCCCGTTACCAGCATACCCAGCAGGATAATCATCTGGTTTTGCGCACCACTTAAATCCAGCACCGCCCCCTGTTGGGCGATAGCGTTGAATGCGTAGAATACACAGACACCGAACAGAAGCGTTAGAAAATAAATCGCATAATCGCGTATGCTTTTTTTAACATTACCGAAAGCGAGCTTACAGTACATCGGCACTCTCGCCCCCTAGGAACGATACAACGCCCATAATCTCGTCGAAGAACATCTTGCGGCTCTTGTCCCCACGCACTATTTCATTGAAGAGTTTGCCGTCCTTAACGAACAAAACTCGTTTTGCATAACTCGCAGCGTAAGAATCATGCGTCACCATCAGGATGGTAGCGCCCAAGTTTGAATTAAGCGATTCAAAACTTTCCAACAACATCCGAGCATTCTTCGAGTCAAGGGCACCAGTGGGCTCGTCTGCAAGCACCAATGAAGGGTTCGCAACAATAGCCCGAGCCGCAGCAGCGCGCTGCTTCTGGCCTCCCGATATCTGATGAGGCAAACGATCGAGCACCTCAGTTATAGAAAGCTGCGCAGCAACCTCCTCTACCCGCGCTATCGTTTTCGCCGCAGACACATGAGAGATAGTAAGTGCAAGAGCTATATTCTCGCGCACCGTAAGGGTATCAAGCAAGTTAGAATCTTGAAACACGAAGCCAAGTTGCTCCCGACGAAACCGCGAAAGTTCTTTAGATCCCAGGCGCGTAATATCATGACCTCGCACCATAATATGTCCAGCGGTTACCGTGTCGATAGTAGATATGCAGTTAAGAAGCGTTGTCTTACCAGAGCCCGACGCGCCCATAATGCCAATATATTCGCCAGAGTCTACCGAGAAGCTAATGCCATCAAGGGCTTTAGCAATGTTACCCTTGTTACCATAGTACTTCTCGATGTTCTGGACGGCGAGAACTTGTGTCATATGCAATGCCTTTCGTCTCTCAAATCTCAAATGCGCGTCCGGCCAAGACGCGACTGCTTTTGCGCATGAGACTACTATGACTTCATGACTACTTCTGCACCATCGATAAGCCTTAGAGAAACCTTATGATTTCATAAGGTTAGGAAATTTTTTCATCAATGAAATACATTCTATTTTGAGGGAACGTCACACTCACGCAGGTCCCCTCTCCCTGTGTTGAGGCAAGGGATATCTCTAGCCCCATTTTTGCGCACAACTGACGGCAAAGATACAACCCAATACCCGTAGATTTAGCGAAAGCCCGACCGTTTTCGCCCGTGAAACCCTTATCAAACGCACGAGGAACATCAGAAGCGGGCATGCCTACGCCACTATCACTTATCGTAAGCACCACATGTACACTGCTCAACCCGACATCTTTCTGTTTCACCGATATAAGCAACTCATCACGCTGCCTCTCGTATTGCCGCTCGCCGCTTATTGGTTTGCAATACTTAGCGGCATTTCCCATGATCTGCCCCAATACGAATACAACCCACTTTGCGTCGGCAAGCACCACCACGTCAAGATCGCCTAATTTCGGTGTAAGTCCCGCCGCAATAAGCGTACGAGCGTTGCGGCGAAGCGCCTCACGAACTAATGATCCTAAATTTTCTTGCTTTATGGAAAAGTCTTTCTCCACCGTTGCGCTACGGGAATAGAACAGGGCCTGCTCCACATAGCCTTCGATGCGGTTTACCTCATCATCCATCAATTCCGCAGCAGGATCGTTGTGGTTTTCCGCAATGAGATGAGCGGCAGCAATGGGAGTCTTTACTTCATGAATCCAGGTCTCTACATATTCGCGGTATTCCTCAGAAGCCAAGCGGTACTCCCCTATTTTGTCATTCATGGCTTTTGTGGCTTGAACGAGAGTATCATAGAGCGCATCGCCTTCCACAAAGCCAGGGCGCTCAAGCAGTTCAACTATCAAATACGCATCATCAAGCTGATTCAATGTGCGAGCAACCGTAGTATAAAAACTACGACGACGAAGGTAGTCTAGAGCAAGTACCAGCAGCATCCCGGTAACAAGAAGCGCAGCTACGAAACCTATGGCTCCTTCGTCAAGCGCGAAAGCATACAAAACAACCAGTACGCCCATTACGAAAAAAAGCCAAACAGTAAGTGGCAGCGCTTTGTCTTTGAGATAGTTTTTAATACTCATGTTAATCGATCACATATCCGATGCCGCGTCTAGTCTGAATAAAACCGCGTGCACCAATGCCATCAAGCGTTTGCCTCAGATAGCTGATATTCACCGTAAGAGTATTATCGTCAACAAATTCGTCAGACTGCCACAGTTCCTCTTGGATGCGCTGTCGCGTCACTACGGCACCTGCATTACGTAGTAATACACCCAAGATACGTAGTTCATTTTTAGTAAGTTCTGCAGCCTGTCCTTCAAAAACAACCTCACATCGCGCCTGGTCTAAAATCAAGCCGCGATAAGAAATCTGATTTACCGCAGCTTGATCGCCATACGCGCGCTTAAGCACGGATGCTATATGCGCTAGGAGCACTTGTGCGTTATAGGGCTTGGCGACGAAATCGTCTGCACCAAAGTTCATGGAAAGCAGCTCATCCATATCGGTATCACGACTGGTTACTACGATTAGGGGAATACTTGATACCAATCGCAACTCACGACATATAAAATGACCGTCGACACCGGGAAGATTCAAATCAAGAAGTACGAGATTAGGGGCAAGGGCGAGCGAGTCATT
>JAEWYG010000238.1 GCA_023395755.1 Actinomycetes bacterium
GACGTAAACAACACGTAAGCAATATCGGTATCGCGCGCTTTTGCGCGTACCGCACGGAGATTCTCACTATCGATAGCGCTTTCGAACAACCGAACCGAGTCAACCGTGTCGATATGAGACGGCAAACACTGCGCAGACTGCGCTGCGGCTTCATTAAAGACGACAAGGGGATCTCCTAAAGCACTACACAAGTTATGCAAACGTTCTTCTGGCATGGATGGATCAACGGGTACGTAATAGCTACCGGCATACAGAGTACCCAACATAATGGCAAGAGTTTGCGTGCTTTTCTCCATAAGCACCACCACGGGGCGTCCCGCAAACCCGCGAGAGACAAGCGCACTGCCAACCTTACGGCTCAGGTGCTGCAGGTGAGCGTATGTGCAGATGGTTGCGCCATCCACAACGGCGCTATGATCAGCTCGTAAGCACGCTGAAGCTTCCAAATATTCCAAAACGTTGCGCTTTTCGTGCATGCCAGACTCCTTACCGGGTCGATTCCTTGCATACAACTATGAAGCGTGAATATTCAGACATCCTGAAGCCAACCTTAACGTTTCTTTAGGTTGTCGGCAGCCAGGCATCGCCTTCTACTCTTCCACTCAACAGGCGCACCCTCATTAAGCAGCCTCGCAAAACAAAAACCTCTCTAAGGTTGCCCTATTGTTTTACGAGCGCTAGAATGAGTCATCGTGTTATAAACACCAAGTACAAAAGAATAAAAAATGCCTGCGTTCCGTCCGGCGCCTTACCCGGGCGGAACGTCCCGTTTAGCGGGCATTGTTAAACGAAATCCCACGACCCCAAAGAATAGACCATGCAACACGACAAAATTAAACCCATACTGTTCAGCATCATCAGGCACTCCAGCAAAGAGGAGCTCAAGAGGCAACTACCCAAAGACATCATTTCAGGCGTCATGGTAGCGGTAGTAGCCTTACCGCTTTCCATAGCACTCGCCATCGCTTCGGGAGTAAGCCCCGAACAAGGCCTCTATACCGCTATCGTTGCAGGGTTTTTAATTGCCTTCCTTGGTGGAAGCCGCGTGCAAATATCCGGACCCACCGCTGCATTTGCCACTATCGTAGCAGGCATTGTCGCCACCGATGGAATGGAGGGGCTTGTTGCAGCCACTCTCATTGCTGGTGTCTTGCTTATGGTGATGGGGTTTTTAAGGCTTGGGGCCATTATTCGCTTCGTCCCTTACACTATTACCATCGGCTTTACTGCGGGCATCGCGGTAACCCTCGTTGTCGGGCAAATGAAAGACTTCCTGGGCCTCACCTTTCCCTCAGGCACTGCTACCGTAGAAACCATGGATAAGCTACAAGCAGTCGCCCTCAATGTTGGCACCGTAAACTGGCAGGCATTTCTCGTGGGCGCACTGTGCCTTGCTATCCTTTTCGTTTGGCCGAAGATAAACAGCAAAATTCCTGGTTCGCTCGTAGCCCTTATTGCTGGAATAGCCCTGGTGAACATCTTCGGAATACAAGTGAGCACCATTGGAGACCTCTACACCATCAACAGCGCACTGCCAACGATTCATATCCCCCAACTTAGTATCGAGCTCTTCCGAGAGCAATTAGCTAACGGCATAACTATCGCAATTCTGGCCGCCATCGAATCACTGCTATCCTGCGTTGTGGCTGACAGCATGATAAGCGCACACCATCGCAGCAACATGGAACTCGTGGCTCAAGGAGTAGGCAATATCGCGTCCGTACTATTCGGCGGCATACCAGCAACAGGTGCCATTGCCCGCACTGCTGCAAACGTTAAAAATGGCGGTCGAACCCCTATTGCCGGCATGGTTCATGCGGTAACCCTCCTTCTTGTTCTGGCGTTTCTCATGCCTTATGCTGCTCTTATTCCCATGCCCACCATTGCAGCCATTCTTTTGCATGTTGCCTACAACATGTCGGGCTGGCGCAGCTTCGTACATCTATGCAAGACAGCCTCCAAGGGGGCGGTTGCCACCCTGCTGCTTACCTTTGCGTTAACCGTGGTCTTCGATCTGGTTGTTGCCATTGCTGTTGGTATGCTCATTGCCGTAGTGCTCTTTATGAAGATGGTAAGCGAGGAAACCGAGGTTAAGGGCTGGAAATATTACGGAGACGAAAATTCTGAGGTTACCCATCTGCGCGAACTTCCTGAAAGTGTACGCGTATACGAAATAAACGGCCCATTGTTTTTTGGTATGGCAGATCGTATCGCGAGCATTTCGGTAAAGTCTTTCACCAAATATCTCATCATCCGCATGCGCGGCGTACCTTCACTTGATGCAACCGCAATGAACGCCTTAGAGAACCTTTACGCGTACTGCCAAGAAAACGGTGTTAGTCTCATTTTTTCACACGCCAACGAACAGCCTATGAAGGTCATGCAGCGCGCAGGTTTCGTAGACTTGGTAGGCGAAGAGCATTTCCGCACAAGTATCGACGACGCCATAGCCCATGCCCGCCAACTGCTTGAAGAAGAGAAAACATCGTAAGCAGAGACATGACCAATCATTGAAATTCACTCTGCCAATCCGACAGCATGTTAGTGACACAAGCATCGCAATTTTGATTGATGCGGTATCATATGCAGCGCTCATATCATCGCACGGACGAAGAAGTGTCAAAAAAGGGATTTGACTGTGAACGAAAATACCATGGATGTTTCCGATAAGAACGTTCCTCAAAAAGGTAACGTCGCGGCGCTATTACCTATTGGGGTGTTTCTTGTACTCTATCTAGGGCTTGGCATCCTGTTCGAATATGGCCTTGGTATTTCCATGGGGTTTTATAGCATTCCCATCGTCGTCGTATTCCTCGCTGCTCTTTTGGTAGCGCTCGTTCAAAACCGCAAGCTTTCTTTTGACGATAAACTCGCTGTTATGGGCCGCGGTATGGGCGATAAGACCATTGTTACCATGGTACTTATTTTTATGGTAGCTGGAATCTTTGTGGGAACCGTGGGCCGCGATAGTGCCGAGAGCGTGGCTTATCTTTTACTCTCTGCCGTACCGGTACCATTCGCCGTAGCGATATTGTTTGTAGTAAGCTGCCTCGTGTCGCTCTCTATGGGCACCTCAGTCGGCACCATCACCCTTATCACTCCTATCGCCGTAGCGGTATCGTCTGCATCAGGGTTCGAACTGCCGTTATGTATTGCTTCAGTTATGGGTGGTGCCATGTTCGGAGACAATCTTTCCTTCATTTCCGACACCACTATCGCCGCCTGTCAAGGGCAGGGTTGCGCAATGAAGGACAAGTTTCGAGAAAACTTCAAAATAGCTCTACCAGCAGCTCTTGTTACCCTCGTCATTATACTTACCCTATCGTTTAGAGCCGATTTCGGTCAAAGTGTGAATCATGACTATAATCTCATTCAGCTCATCCCTTATCTTATTGTGCTTGTTGGAGGTATTGCAGGCATCAATGTGTTCGTCGTACTTTTGCTAGGAATCGTATCCGGCTCTTTCATTATGATAGCAACCGGAGCAACCCCGCCCACCGATCTCCTCGCCAACATGGGCACGGGCGCTGCAGGCATGTTCGAAACCACTATGGTCGCTCTGCTCGTATCTGCCATTTGCGCGCTCATACGCGAGCATGGCGGATTCATCGCGCTGCTTAACGGCATTAAGAGCCTCTTCAAAAGCCGAAAAGGTGGACAGCTCGGCATGGGATTACTGGTAGGTGCCCTAGATATTGCCACCGCAAACAATACCGTAGCTATCGTTATTTCCAACCCCATTGCTGCAGATATGGCAAAAACCTACGGCATATCCAAGCGAAAAACAGCATCCTTACTCGACACGTTCTCCTGTGTGTTTCAGGGCATTCTTCCCTACGGCGCGCAAATGCTTGTCGCCCTATCGGCGGCAGCAGAACTGGGCTTTACCGTATCGGCATTTCAGATTATTCCGTTTTTGTTCTATCCGTTCCTGCTATTAATAAGCTCGCTCGTGTTTATTTTTCTCATCCCCGACAAACAAAAATAGACATACACGTTCGCACTTCTTCGAGCATTCAAGCATATGCCTACGATTGAATGCTCGAAGGTAACAGCAATCGACGCTCGAGCGAAACGCTATCGGATCACTTCAGCAATAATGCCATCCCGATAGGCCTCAAGCAGCTTGCTCAGGTCGTCTATCTGCCGCTTTAGCAACTCGCCTGTATCGGTATCCGCCACGAGCGTGCGTCTCTCCACACGTTCGACAACACGCCTCGACGAATGTATATCCAGTTCACCTTCCACCGCAGCACGAGTTGATTCGAGCGGTTCATGCGCCGCCAGAACAAAACCGTAAGAGTTACTGATAAGCGTGTATCCAGCAATACCCGTAGTAGGTTGGTACGCCTTCGAGAAACCACCATCGATAGTGAGCACGCGGCCCCCACACTTCACCGGGTCTTCACCATCCTTTACCTTCACCGGCACATGTCCACACACGATGCGCGATGTCTCGGGGTCAAGCCCGAAATCCTCAAAAATGCCAGCGAGCACGTTTTCGTCATCAAGGAATGAGTAAAACGGATTTTTAACTTCTTTGCGTGCTTCCTTTTCCGCGATAAGGTACAGTTCAAAGGTGGCCATCTTGCTCTTCGCAAACAACGGAGAGCCCTCCCCAAGCCACAGGTACCACATAAGATCACGACCCCGCTTGGCCCTTTCAAGATCGGAATCAAAGAACCCCGCACGCACATAGCGCTCCATCACATCATAGAGCGCACGTCCCCGATACTTCTCGCCGAAAACGTCCACCTCTTTGAGGGAACCATCAGTATTCAATGGCACGCACGCGTGAAAGAGCAGACTACCGTTGTGTACCTTATAAAGGCTCCCCGACTCCAAGAAGAACCGCATATGGCGTTGCAGCTTTTCACAACCCATGAACGCCTGCTCGAGGCGCTGCATCACTTCTTCTTCCTCGGCGGTAAGTCGATAGGGATCCGCTGGGTCCACCGTGGGGAAAACCTTGTCGGTTAACTCATAATCGACACCATCCACACATACGGTTCCCTCTGCATAATCGATACAATGCAACAGCTTACGATCGCTCAATCCGAAGCTAGGGTTCTCGTCAATGAGAGCTGCCTCTACCTTAAACTGAATGATAGCCATGGCTTTCTGTATCTTAATATTTATTTCTAGTTCTTGTGGCGAAAGATCGGGGTTGCCCTTGAGTCCAAAAGCAACACAAGGATCGTCGCGGTAAGCATCCAGCGCAAACGATGCCAGAGGCAAAATGTTAATGCCGTAGGCGTCTTCTAAAATGGAAAGGTTGCCATAACGCGCACAGTTACGCACAACATGGGCGATACACCCACGTTGTCCCAAAGAGGCACCCATCCATACGATATCATGATTGCCCCATTGAATGTCGAGGGAGTGATAATCCGCGAGCGTATCCATGATAATATCGGGGTGCGGACCACGGTCGTAGATGTCTCCAACAATATGAAGACGATCGATAGCCAAACGCTGAATAAGCAAACACAACGCCTCGATAAGCGCGCCACCACGATCAGTGCGAATAACAGCAGCAATGATGGCAGCGTAGTACGCCTCCTTATCTACGCCATGACGATCTTCCGTCATAAGTTCTTCGATGATGTATGCGAAATCTTTCGGCAACGCACGACGAACTCGGGAGCGCGTGTACTTTCGGGCTGCGCGCTTGCATACCGCCACAAGGCGCGGCAAGGTAACCGCATACCAACTCTCTGGATCATCTAGCTGGGATAAAACTAAATCCATTTTTTCGCGTGGATAGTAAATGAGTGTGGCTAGCGAGCGCTTTTCTTCCTTGCTCAGATTATCACCGAACACGTCGTCTATCTTGAGCCGGATAGAGCCTGAACCATTTCTTAGAATATGGGAAAATGCCTCATATTCACCGTGGATATCTGAAGCAAAAAACTCCGTGCCCTTGGGAAGATTCAGTACGGCGCTCAGGTTAATGATTTCTGCTGAAGCCTTGGCCGCAGAGGGAAACGATCGAGAAAGTAGTTCCAAATATCGCAACTCCATCGCGTCCATATCAAGCCTCCTTGTAAGATCTTATAAGTCGGCACTCATTTTACCTTAACCATCCGATCACAATTACTTATTCCCACGTTTTCCAGGCTTCGGGGGCGTATCCAACCGTTGCTTGCTTACCATTGCGCACCACTGGCTCAACCAGAACGTGCTGATTTTCCAAAACCTTGTCAAACTTTTGATCGGCGGACAAATACGTAAGTAAGGCTACTAAATCTGCATCTTTAGCTTTGGGGTCGATCAGCTGGTCTATTCCTCCCATTGCTCGACAGACCGATTCAAGTTCTCCCTTACTCATGCCTTTCTCTTTTAAATCGATAAACTGGAATTTCACCCGTCGTTCCTTAAAATATCGCTGAGCCTTCTTTGTGTCGAAACTCTTTTTCGTTCCAAACACCTGAATATTCATATAGTTCTGCCTTCCGCACTATCACTGTTTTCATTATCTTTATTGTAAATGAAGACACCCTAACCTTCTCGGAACATTGTCACCGCCAGTCCGAACGGCAGCTTTACCATCAGAAGGTCACTTCGAGAGCTGCTTTCGGTCGCGTATAATGGGTGATTGTCGTCTCGAGTGAAACCGTCAAACCCGAAAGCGTGAAACAATCCGTGCTAAATCTTCAAACTACCCTCGCCAACGAGCTCAAACTCTCCTCCTCCCAGGTTACCGCAGTCATCGACCTTGTTGACCAGGGAAACACTATTCCCTTTATCGCACGCTACCGTAAAGAGGCAACGGGAGGTATGGACGATACCACCTTGCGCGCATTCGACGAACGGCTAGCCTACCTCAGAAACTTGGAGACACGCAAAGTAGAGGTGCTTCGCTCCATCGAAGAACAGGGTAAACTCACACCCGACCTTCAAGCAAAAATCGAAGCAGCCACCGTCATGCAACGCGTGGAAGATCTTTATAAGCCCTACAAAAAGAAACGCGCTACCCGAGCATCAAAAGCACGTGATGCAGGACTCGAGCCACTCGCCCTCCTTATTCTCGCGCAGCAACGCAGTAGCAAAGATCCGCGCGTCCTCGCCGCCGACCTCGTGAATGCTGCTGCTGGCTATGAAACTCCCGAAGCCGTACTGCAGGGTGCACAGGATATTGTTGCAGAAATCATCGCCGACGATGCCGAACACACCGCAAGCTTACGAGCCTTCACCAAGCGAAGCGGTGCCGTTACCGTCGAGGCCGTAGACGTCGACGAAAAGACCGTCTACGAGGCGTACTACAACTTCTCCGAACCCCTCGTTAGGATTCCCAACCATCGCATTCTTGCCATTAACCGCGGCGAGAAGGAAAAGAAACTCAAAGTTAAGGTACAGGTAGATGCAAGCTCTGCTATCGCACAGCTTGAGAATAGAGTGCTGAGAAATCCGAGTCCTTTCACCGATATTCTCAAATCAGCTGTGGCAGACAGCTATAAGCGCTTGATTGCACCATCCCTCGATCGCGAGATGCGCGCCGAACTTACCGAGCGAGCCGAAACGGACGCTATTAAGGTATTTGCGAAGAACACCGAAAGTCTCCTTCAGCAACGCCCCGTGCGCAATGCGCGAGTTATTGCCCTTGACCCAGGCTATCGCACCGGATGCAAGGTTGCCGTATTGGACGAGTACGGAAAACTGCTTGATTACACCACTGTCTACCCCACACCGCCGCGGTCTGATATCAAAGGCACACAGCGCAAGCTTACGGAATACATCAGAAACTACCGTATCAATATTATTGTCATCGGTAACGGAACAGGTAGCCGCGAAACCGAGGAAGTAATAGCTGAACTTATCGCTCAATCTGAGATACCGTTACAGTACACCATCGTGAACGAAGCCGGTGCCTCAGTATATTCTGCCTCCAAGCTGGCGAGCGAGGAATACCCCGACCTAGACGTAACTACGCGCGGAGCCATGAGCCTCGGTCGACGTTTACAAGACCCGCTGGCCGAACTGGTAAAAATTCCGCCTCAGGCCATCGGCGTGGGGCAATATCAGCACGATCTTAACCAGGTCGCCTTAGACCGCGCACTGACCGGAGTTGTAGAAAGTGTCGTTAACCGCGTAGGAGTCGACCTCAACACCGCAAGCGCCAGTCTGTTGAGCTACGTAGCGGGCATTAGTTCCACCGTAGCTAAAAATATCGTCGCTTTCCGCGAGGAGCACGGCGCATTCTCCAACCGCAGAGAACTTAAAAAGGTTCCTAAGCTTGGCGAAAAGGCTTTTCAGAACTGCGCTGGCTTCTTGCGTATTACGGGGGGCAAGAACCCTCTCGACGCAACCAGCGTCCACCCCGAAAGCTACTCAGTAGCACAAGAGGTTCTCAAACGTGCCGGAGTGAAGCCCGAGGCGCTCAACAGTGGCGGTATTACAGACATCCAAAAACACGTCGGCGATGTCTCTTCCCTGGCAGCGGCGCTCAACGTGGGTCGACCCACGCTGCGCGACATTATCGCCGAACTCGAGAAGCCAGGGCGTGACCCCCGCGACGATGCCCCTGAAGTCGTCTTTAGTCGAAGCGTGCGAGACTTTGACGATCTTGTCGTGGGTATGGAGCTCGCAGGTACGGTGCGCAACGTCGTAGACTTCGGCGCCTTCGTTGATATCGGCGTAAAGCAAGACGGATTGGTGCATGTGTCTAAATTGGCCAACCACTTCGTCAGACACCCCAGCGAAGTGGTGTCTATAGGCGATACGGTAACAGTATGGATAGCAGGCATCGACAAAGATCGCGGCAAGATATCACTTACCATGGTAAAGGAAAAGTAGCATTACCCGCCAACCAAGCAGATTTCCTCCGATAGCTGCTTGGTTAGTTTCCTCATACCGTCTTCATCAATTTTTCCATTCTCCGAAAGAAGAAAACATGTCTATCGAAAAGCCTCCTGCACCGCATCGCTCTAACGATCCCCTCCATGGCATAACCCTCGAGATGATGCTCACGCAGCTTGTCGACCACTACGGATGGGATGGCTTAGGAGAACGAACCAACATTAAATGTTTCACCAACGATCTCAGTTTCAAAGGGTCACTAAATTTCTTACGTAAAACACCTTGGGCACGCAGTAAAGTCGAAAAGCTTTATAAGCATTCAAAATTTTAAACTGGGCATCACCCCCTTGAGGAGTTGAGATGACTTTGGCGCCGGAAGCAAGCGCAAACGCGAACGCAAGTGTTCCTAGACCCAATCATATTGAAGTACGCGGAGCTCGTGTACATAACCTACGCAATATCGATATTGATATTCCCCTCAATCAGCTTGTAGGCATAGCGGGGGTTTCCGGATCAGGCAAATCATCACTGGCTCTGGGCGTTCTGTATGCCGAAGGTTCGCGACGCTACCTTGAGGCTCTCTCCTCTTACACGCGTCGGCGGCTCACCTCAGCAGGGCGGGCTGAGGTAGACGAAGTGCTCCATGTACCAGCAACACTCGCCCTACGCCAACGACCAGGCATACCCGGCGTCCGCAGCACCTTCGGCACCTCGACCGAACTACTGAACAGCTTGCGATTACTGTTCTCGCGTACTGGTAGCCACGTCTGCCCTAACGGTCACCGTGTACCACCAACGCTGGCAGTAGCCGCCGAACGTCCCATTGTTTGCCCAACGTGTGGCGTGGAATTTTACGGCCCCGGTGCCGAAAGCCTGGCTTTCAATAGTGACGGTGCCTGTCCTACCTGCGAAGGAACAGGCATTGTACGCACCGTCGATGAAGCTTCACTCGTGCCCGACGAAACGCTTTCTATCGACGAAGGTGCGGTATTGCCATGGAACACGCTTATGTGGGATCTCATGAAACAAGTTGCCCACGAGATGGGCATACGAACCGATATCCCCTTCAGTCAGCTTACCACGCAAGAACGCGAGCTCGTCTTTCATGGGCCTGCCGAGAAAAAGCATATTCTCTACAAGGCCAAGAAATCAGATACGTTTGCAGAATTGGACTTTACGTACTATAACGCCGTCTACACCGTAGAGAACGCTCTGGCAAAGGTTAAGGACGATAACGGTCTCAAGCGCGTGGCGCGATTCCTCACCCAAAGCATCTGCCCCACTTGCAATGGCACACGCCTTTCCACCGAAGCACGCAATCCACAAATAGCAGGCATCAGTTTGGCGGATGCAACTGAAAAGACGCTGAATAACCTTGTGGCGTGGCTAACCAGCATACCCACAACTTTGCCAACCGAAATGCGCCCGATGGCGGCAAGTATTTGCGAATCGCTTCATCACTCCGCACAGCGACTCGTGGAGCTAGGATTAGGCTACCTTTCTCTTGACCGCGCCAGCTCAACTCTATCCACGGGAGAACGTCAGCGCGTTCAGCTAGCCCGCGCCGTGCGCAACCGCACCACTGGAGTACTCTACGTTCTCGACGAGCCCTCCATAGGCTTGCACCCTTCGAACATTGACGGACTTCTGGAAGTTATGCACGACCTTTTGGCTGACGGTAATTCAGTGGTTATGGTAGACCACGACACCCACATTCTCCGACATGCCGATTACCTCGTGGAGATGGGCCCGGGTGCAGGAGCGAGCGGCGGGCAGGTAATCGCACAAGGCTCCCTTGGTGAGGTCGAATCGAATCCTGCAACACGTATCGGCCCCTTCCTCTCAAAAACCGCATCACTGCGCGTTCGCACTCCCCACGATGCTCAAACTATTTTCAACCAAGGGCGCATCCATCTAGAAACGAGCCAACTACACACCGTCAAGCCACTGCAGGTCGACATCCCTCGCGGCAGCCTAACCGTCGTTACGGGCGTTTCTGGCTCAGGTAAGACCACGTTGGTGCTGGAAAGTCTTATCCCCGCCCTCGAAGCACGCTCTTCTGGCATACCGCTGCCTTCCCATGTGAAGAGCATCGAAG
>JAEWYG010000003.1 GCA_023395755.1 Actinomycetes bacterium
CTTTTAGAGGTGCAAGGTTTTTGATCTGATACACCCAAAAACCTTGCATTCATTATAGCAAAAACTAGCATAAAATGCCACTTGAACTGGGATTATGACTTATGGAGCAGACCCTACGTAACCGCAAACACCCTTGTAGTTTTCAATAAAGCAGTAGATCCAAGTGATCTAACCAACTTAAAGCTAGCTCTTCCTCAAGAGCTAGCTCAAGGTTCAGCATTCGCAAATGGAGCCGAAATTATCACATTCGATACAATGGAAAAATGCTTTGCTGCCGTCAATACAGGTCTTGCAGACTACACGTACGGCAACACCTACACAACTCCTTACTATATTAATTTAGGTAGCTTTACCAATCTTAAATTTATTCCTGTTTCAATATCAACCAGCCAAACCTCTTTCGGCTTAGTCTCCCCGATAGATCCCACCATACTTCTTATTTTTAATAAAACTATTCGCAGCATTCCCACTTCAACACTCAACTCTATGATCTATGAAGCATCGTTGCCTTCCCAAAACGATCAGTTTGAGCTCTTCATCAAAACCTATCTTGTTCAAATATTCATCGGCGGTATGGCTATCTTACTAGTAATTATCATACTGCTCGCTCTTCTTCTACGCACGCGAATGAAAGCAACAAAAGCAGCCCGCAAAGAAAACCAACGACATCGAGAAATTTATCGTATCTCTAACGAGCAGTTTTTCGAATACGCGCCACAAACAGACACTCTCCTAATGTCAACACCATCCGAGCGGAACAAACATGAAAATATCCTTGAAAAAGAAAGTGATGAGAGCGCTTACCGCACTTATGAGCAGGTAAGTACACGCACCGACACCCCTCTAAGCTCCGATTTATTATCAACCATCACGAATCCCCAAAAACCTATCGTCGATCTCTGCCATATCGACAAGACCAACAAACAAGTATGGCTACGCATCACTTCGCGCATTATCACGGATGAAAATGGTAAGCCTATGACCATTATTGGAAAGATCACCGATATCAACGAAGAGACGGTAGAAAAGATCAATCTTTCAAAACGTGCCGAGCAAGATGGCTTGACTGGCTTATTAAATCGCGCCACATTCCAAGAAAAGGTCACTCGACTCCTAGAGGACAAGATGTCAGGTGCGTTCATTGTTGTTGATATCGACTACCTTAAAGAAGTGAATGATACCTATGGACACTTTGCTGGAGATGAGGCACTGCGTAATGTCGCCCAACTGCTGTTAAGTGAGTTTCGTCCGAAAGACTTGCTTTGCAGGCTTGGTGGCGATGAATTTTCTGCCTTTATCGCAGGCCCTATCACCCAAGAAAATATAGCCATACGTTGTAGCCGCATGATAGAAAAAGGCGTAAATTTCTTCAAAGAAAACGCTATTCAGCATCAAACATCCTTCAGTATCGGTGTTGCGCTGCTTAGAGAAGGCTCTTACAACTACGATGAAGTATACCAACTTGCTGATGAAGCTCTTTACGAAGCGAAGCGGCGAGGTAGGAGCCAATACGTCGTAAAAGTTCACTAGGCTACCTGTAACGTAGCCACTACACTTTCGATGCCACAAAGAAACAGCTTTTTTGTACTCCCAACTTTTCGAGGCTTAACCTTATTAGTATCTATTAACCTCTTTTACCGCGTATTCGCGCTATAATTAAGCTATTTACTTGCGTAAATAATCGCAACTTCGGAACAACCAGACAAACAAGAGGGCATCGCGCGGCTCTCATTTAAAGCGTAACGCAAGGGTGCTGCATGATGATGGCGGAAAGACATTTGAATAGGGACAATTTGAACCCATTGTTAGATGGGCGGCAAAACCGCTACTCTCTCTTTTGCCATCTTACCCCAATACAGACCGTACGCCATAACAGACCACAGAACAATAACCCTCGCCCCCGTCACAACGCAGGCTTCACCATGGCAGAACTGCTCACCGTCGTTGCCATTCTTGCCGTGCTCGCTGCAATCGCCGGTATTGCCGTGGCTAACTATCTACGCGACATCACGCTCACCGAGTACGACAACGCAGCTAAGTCGATTTACATCGCCGCGCAGAACAACATCGCTGATCTGCAGGCGAGTGGCGAATGGACCGGCGACAATGGAACTTACGCAAGCCCCGACAACAAGACCAATGCTGCCCCACTGAACAATGAGGAAAACAAAAACTATACGTTCTATGCCGTCAACGCCGCTGCAGCTCGCACTAACGGCATTTTGCCACCCGGAACTATCGATGAGACCGTACGTAGTAACGATTACGTCATCGAATATTGCTATGAAACCGCTACAGTCTATGGAGTGTTCTACTCCAAGGAAAGCACCGGTGCCGTCTCTGCATACTACACCGAGGGAAAGAGCAGCGGTTCCGACGGGTTTCGCACCCTCGATAGCCGTCGAAACCACAATCCAGAAATCGGCTACTACGGCGGTGCCGATGCTGCCAACCTCTCATCCGTTATCCTAAAGTCCCCCGTTGTGTCAGCCGGACGCAGCTCGGCCTTCGCCATCGAAGATCCCAACCTGGCAGGCGTAAAAGACCCTGATGGCACCACCACACTTGCCCCCCGATCCACAACGACCATCATTACCCTTAGCAAAAGCGGACTGGACAATACGAACGCCGAATCACGCGTTATGCTCGCCTTATCTTCCGATGGCATCTCTTTGCAACCAACCGTCAGGCTCATCAACAACAACCAGATAATCACCTTGCTCGATAGCAGCTTTTGCTCTTACGGAGACCCCACTACCAAAACCATCTACTCCATCAACCTGGTGTCCCTTCAGGGCAATGCCCAACTTTCAAACTATCTCAGCACTTTTCAGGCAGGAGACGAGTTTTCCATTACCGCAAAATGCGTAACCGGTAAGGCCCTGTGCCGACCGGCCTACGGATATGGCACGGGCATATGGACTACCGCCGACGACGCTGTATTCACTTCAAACGTCATCGCCGATTACGAGACGAGTGCTACCATTCCTCTCTACTACGATCAAAAGGACAACGCCAACAAAACCGAACCCTTCTCGATAAACCTTGAAAACTACTACAACGCCGACACGTATTCAAACGAAACTCTCTATTACAAAATTAGTGCGACTTCCGGCATTTCGTACAGCACAACGCTAACCGCCTACAAAATCGCGACCGGCAAGGTACAGTCAATCCAGCCGGATGCCAATGGCTACTATCAATTTGACATGCCCAGCAATGGGGAAATTAATACGAGAAAGTTTACCTACCACACGCTTTCGGGCATTTCGGTAGATAATGCGAGCAGCTTCAATGGCGGATCGATCACCATCAACATCTATAAAAAGAAATCGGCGTCGCCTGCAACCTACACCTTAGCAAAAACGCTTACCATCAACGTGTCGGTGCTGAGCAACGAGCACCGACCCCACTATTATGTTGAAGATCACGCAAGCTATGCCGACGTCATCGTTACCGCAGGAAACACATCGACTGACTCTATCACCATTACTACCTCGGCGGCTGTCGTATCAGATCAAAGCAACGAGCTGGTAATCTACCGTTACTCCGATGGCCGCTATATCACCGCTTATCCGTTGCGCGCCGGCGCGAGCGCCACCTTCAGGTTCCTAAAGACCAGCTCCGACCAAGCACTCACTACTGAGAGCTTTACCGTATACAACATCACCGCATCACAGTAAAGGAGGCGTCAGCGCAATGAAAAACATCCGCATCCACGCGCACGACGCTCGCAGCGATCACCGCGGCGCTACCATAAAACTCATCGGCACCACCCAACAAAGGGTCGTTGCCCTTGTCTTCACGCTCATATTGGCCACACTCGCCGTATGCGCACCTACCCTTATCGCAATTGGTGAGGATGCTTGGGGTGCCCAGCCCATCGATATCTCGTCTGCTGAAGGGCTCTCGGCGTTATCCGATGCTATCAACCGAGGAGGCACTACCGAATATCCTCTTAATGGCACCTACCGTCTGACAAACGATATCGATCTTTCTTCCATTGAGAGCTGGATTCCCATCGGACACGCGCTCACCACCACCGACGAGGCCGCCGATCGCAGCTTCCGTGGCACCTTCGACGGCAATGGATATACCATTTCAAACCTAACCATTACCAACCTTAATGCTGCCCAAGCGGGATTATTCGGTTGCACCAACGATGCAACCATCGTAAACCTCAACCTGTTCAACACCTCTATCAAAGGAACTTCGCACACCTCCGGTGATTTATCCGTCGGACCGCTCGTTGGCCTTGGTATCAACACAAACATATCGCGCTGCAGCGTTACGCAGACGGTCATCCTCGATAAGAACACGCAACCGCGTACGTCGTCTGACTCCTATTCATTCGGAGGCATGGCGGGAAGCCTCGTCTCCCAAGGGAAAACGAATACAGCCATCGTCGACAATTGCAGCGTCGCCTTGCTTGATATGGTGATAAACACACCAACTGCAACGCCTACCAGCGCATCGCAGACCTCCGCATCAAGCGCTAACCAGACACTGCAAAACACGTCAAACACCCCATCGTCGTCGCCAGCAGCGTCGGCCGAAGGCGCAGCAGCAAGCACTTCAACTACCGACGAATCGATCTCTGCGAGTGCAGTCTCATATGACACAACCGTTAAAGACTCCCCCAATGAGACCACGCCTTCTGCCGGCCTTCCCACAAATGACGAAGCCTCCAGCTCTTTAGCCAACACTACCGACACCTCGTCGTCATCACCTTCGACAAGTAGCACCGAGGAAACACCGCCAACACCTGCCTACGCTGGAGGATTTGTCGGCATGATACAGGCACGAGCAGAGGCGGTTCTCCCTTCGCTGACCCATTGCAGCTTTGAAGGTTCTCTCAAAGCAAACGGATTCGTGGGGCCTCTTGTGGCGGCGGCCTATAATGATGTCACCCCGTCAACGACCACTTCCACGGCAAATACTTCAGGTATCGACGCCTCTAAAATAGCCGTGAATGCGGCGGGTGACCAACTGGAAGCCTGCTTCTATGCTGGCTCTTTCTCCACCACCTACCATTCTTTTCTTAATGGAGACTATACCGACGAGGCCCTTTGGGCGAACGGTATCTACCAAAAAGCAGATCGCGTGACAACCTCCTCAGAAGCTAGCGCCTTGGCAACGCTACGCGACAACAAAAAGGGCTATGCCGGATGGCGCATCGCGCACCTTGATGACAACTCTTCCCTTCTCACGCTTGATTTCCGCCGCGTTCAGAGCGCGGACTACACAAAACTTGACGGCCAAGCCACCGTTACTGCCCATGTAACGGGCACTTTCGGCGCGAACGATCTTGAAGATTTCGCCTTCGAGTGGACCGTCGACGGAAAAGCCACCCATACATCAAACGCCTCGGGGTCATATCTACCGATTCCCCTTACCTCCAACGAGCAAACAGTTGTTGTTAATGCGAAAAATATACAAGAGAAAACGGCGGGTTTCGCCACCCTTATCGTCAATGCCGCCGAGGGATTGCAGCTGAATACCACGAAAAACATCGATCCCAACGATCCTGCAACCATTACCAGCTTCAGCGCAACAACGATGCCCCCCAACAATGAGACGGGGTCGAGCGCACTTTCGGTTGACAAGGAAGGATTGGATACCGAGGAAAATACTGCAGTAGACACGGGATTCACCGACAGTACGTTTAACTATCTTTGGTATGGAGTCGATGGAGATTCCACCACGCAGCTAAACGGTGCAAGTGCCTCGACTTCAACACTTGAAAAGACAGATTTTGGTGATTATCGTGACTTCAAGGTAGTTGCCACCAGTCGATATGCTTCGGATGTCTCAATTGAGGCGTATGCAACCAATGCCGGAAAGACCATCTTCCTCGACAGCTCTCGAGGAAACGACGGGTACGACGGCCTTTCCTCCACAAGTGCCGTCAGAACACTTGCCAAAGCATACGAAAAGCTTGATTCCGCTGCCGACGGCGGCAGTGTCGATAACAACACTATCGTGGTTATGTATTACAGCAATGCCGTCGATGGCAACACGGCAACCACGGGCACATTCACCAAGCCTGCTACCCTTACTTCAAAATATCAAAACACCGACTACCGCAGTACAAGATCGTCAAAACTCATTTGCAACAACAACAATTCCAACATCAACGGCATAAAACTGTTTGCCGATACTGCCTTCAAAGACGTTATCTTCAGACACTCGTCCAACAGTCTCGGTTATATCTACTGTCAGGGTAATTCACTTACTATGGACACGGGCATTACGATGGAGAACTTCAAAACCCAAAACGACACCATCGGTCTGATTAGCGGCACTCGTGTTTGTGACTTCAACATTGTTGGAGGATTCTTAGATTACGATCAAACGCCGGGTACCGGCTACAATGGCGAAGAGTGCACCGTCGTCATTAAAAGCGGATCTTACTCGCGCATCATCGGAGGCGGTCGCAATAGCAAACTCAACACCACCTCCCACAACCAATTCGGAAGCGAAGAAAAGCCTTTTAAGGTAAACATCACAATTGACATTGCCGATTCCCTATCGAGTGGCAGCGGAACAAACTGCGACGTTGGCCTTGTTTGCGGCGGTCAGACCGATGGCACGATCTACGCGCAGTCTTCGCTCACCGTCAAAAACGGCATCGTTCCCCTCGTGCTCGGCTCAAGCATTGGCTACCCACGAGACTGCAAGGACGGATACCCCAACAACGACTTCGTAGGTACAACACAAGTGACGATCAACGGTGGGCAAGTCGCCCAGCTGTATGGTGGCTGCCTCGGGCGTTACACCGGCAGCCAAAACCTAGCCGTTGATTCACGTTTCAAAGCATTCGGCGATAGCGCAAATCCGGACATAGCAATAGCCATCACCGGCGGCACACTTGGTGCCATCAACGGCATCAATACAAGCCTCACCGGCATCTTCGCAGCCGGAGCAGGTGGTATCACCGGAGAGCTCGCAAACGATGGAAGCGTCTCCAACCACGTCGATATTCGAGTGGGTGTTTCAGGTGGCACTATTAATGGCAGTCTCTTCGGTGGCGGCTACGGCGAGTCGCCAGGTGTAAGCACAAGCAATGCCCGATACGCATGTACGCAAGCAGGTAACCTTTACGGCGATACCACGCTCGACATTGTCGGCGGAACCATCAACGCCGACATTTATGGCGGCGGCGCAGGAACAACAACTTATCTTGCCAACAACTCGAACACAAGTGCGCTTGCACAAGTTGTTGGCAACGTCTCCACAAACATATCTAATTCCCGTATAAACGGAAGCATCTACGGTGGCGGTAGAGGTGTATCTAACACCAACGCGACCGCCACCGACGACATGGCCCAGATAACCGGCAACGTCAGCCTTTCGATTGAAAACAGTACGATTAACGGATCGGTTTTTGGTGGAAGCGCCCTCGGAACCATTACGGGCAACACGGTCACCACCATTACTAGCGTAGCTTCGAACACCATCTCAGGAAGCGTATACGGTGGAGGACAGGGACAGATGCTCGCGGGAACGTATGCCACCGTCGAGCGCCAAAGACCAATTGGACACGTGGCAGGCACCTCCACACTCACCCTGACAGGGTACGATATTAAGGGAAGTGTGTATGGCGGGGGGCAAGTAGGCATCGTCGGAGGAAACACGACAAGCACACTCGTAAATTGCATCGTCGAAGGAAGCGTGTATGGCGGAGGGCAGGGCGCTATTGCATCCAACACAACTTCCAGCGATTTTCAAAATCTGCTCGGACTCGTATCGGGGTCGGCTACCACAACCTTAAAAAACGTCGCAATTTCTTCCTCAGTTTTTGGGGGCGGCGCACTCGGAGCCGTACTCGGAAACAATGGCACAACCGTTATCATAAGCGGCGGGTCAATAGGGGGGTCGGCTTACGCTGCTGGTGAAGGAAAATATATTGAAAATAACTCAAACATCGAGCTGCAAAAGCTCATCGGCTGGGTTCAAGGAAATACAACTATAACGCTCAAAGAAAATGCGACCGTATCGGGTGACGTCTTCGGAGGCGGCAACCTTGGCACTACCGGAGACGGTACACTTACTAGCGATTCCATCCCCTACTCAATTACGAAGGCCGCAAACATTGCTGTCACCATTGAAAAGGCAACAATAAACGGCTCTGTTTTCGGCGGAGGTGCTGGTCTTGCCACTGCATCGGGACAACTTCCACGCGTCCTCGGTGCTTGCTTCGGAACGTCGACGGTCAAAGTACATGAGGCCACTATTGGAGCTGATGTCTTTGGCGGAGGCGACCAGAGCTACTCCTATGCGCCGCTTAACCAGTCCGGACAACCGCAACAAGCCACCAAAGTTATCATCAATGGCGGAAACTCCATCTACGTCAACGCGCTCGATGGCTCCGTCGCTTTTGCGGCAGGGTTGGGCGTTGAAGCTATCGACGTTGTTAGTTCCTCTGCTGATGCAAATACACCACGAACCATCAACCTAGGAGGATCGGTTTTCGGAGGAGGTAATATCGCTGATGCTTACACGGTCAGTGCCAATAACATTACGGTATTCGGAAACACCGCCCTCTATGTCAAGGGACAGAACACCAACTTTACCAGCGCTGTCAAAGGAGGCGTCTATGGAGACGGCAACCTTTCTCGCGCAAGCGGAAAACGCTTCGTTACCCTCATAGACCTCCGTAACACATCGGCCAACAACGATATTAGCCGCAAAAGCTTCTTCTCGCTTCAACGCGCCGACCGCGTCATCGTCAACAACTGCAACATTTTCCTCAAGGGAGCTAAAGACCTCGTCAACGAAAGCGACACTACTCGTTATTCCCTTAACCGCATTGGCAACCTGATGGTTTATAGCAATTCCACCCTCCAGTTTGATACCGTGGTCAACGGCCTTGGAAACCTTTGGTCGGACGTTCTTCCAGATCGCACCTTTACTAAACCGTCTACTAACCTGCCTCTCACTACTTACGGCGACAACCTAACAGATAGCGAGAAAACGTCGTATCGCAACTTTGCTCAAACGGGAGCGGGCACTTGGCAAGATGCTGACGGAGCAGCACACTCAACCACCAACACCATCATTTTGAACAGTGGACGTTGGTTGGACGTTAAACAATCGGCAGACATTGCCGATGCCAGTTATGGTACGGTTGCTGGCTTGTTCTCACTAGTTAGCAATACAGCTGCTGAAGGCGGTGCTTTCGTATTCGCCAAGCATACGCCAGCAGACAGCACTGGCACCTTCGTTTCTCTCAACAAGGAAACGACAAATCCCCTTACTTATCTGAATCTTTACACCCAGGCAGTGTCTGATATAGATGGCAAGGACTGCCGCATATGGTTCATCGAAGGTAATAGGTATGAATACACACGCGACCTCAAAACGTATACCACTGGTGTCGATACCCAGATAATGGTTTACCTTCCTGTCGATTTCACCGAGACAGCCACCGCCCTCTCGGTTGATGGCCCCATCGTTGTGTCCGATTCACTCAAAGACATGAGAACAGCTTCAGGTAACAGCGGTGCTTACACCGTCAGTCTGACGCTTGGCGATACGACGCACGGGGTATCGAATAGCCTGCCTCTCTACAAAGGTACCAACACCACCTGGTCATATGATTACTCTCCCTATGTTTCTGAGTCTAGCCCGACCGGATTGGTCCCCGCGACAATTGCCATCAACTTCGGTAATTTTGCCGACGAGCTTGATGCTCAAAGTGGACCCATCGTCTTCACCCTTAAAAGTGTTGACGGGAGAACCTATCGTATCACTATTGACTTGTCTATCGAGAAATCCTATGCCTCGGCTACCAAGTCTGCTCACTATGGCAAGATTTATGACAACATTCCCGTTGAAAATATGACTCCTATCACGAGAACCAGTTCATATACCTCGCAGTTCGTAACAACATACAGTCCTGGTGCCTACCGTGGGGGAATAAAAACGTATCTCACCACGAACGCAAGCACGAGCGTACATGGGCAGACGGGATCCTCGTGGCTACCCCCCTCGACAAAAATCACTATGGTCGATTACAGTAATCCCCTCAACCCCTTGTACTATTATTTCGAGTCGGGTAATCAACGGTTGAATAAAATCGACTTGCAATATTTCAGGAATGAAGCAACGGGGGCATTCTATAAAAATCCCACGGGCAATACGGTAATCGTTGAAAATCTTCTTTTCATCGTCGATTTCAGCGAAGCCAACTACGGGTCTGGCCAAACCGATCCCTCACCCACCTACCTCACCCTCGACCACCGCAGCATCAGCACCGGCAAAGACATCCTTCGCTACACACGCACCGATTCCGCCGGACATACGATCGAGCACTACAACACGCTCGTAACCGCCTACCCCATTGCAAATGCCACCGATAGCAACTACCTGCAAACAACGTTTCTCGACCCTGACAGTGGCGCGTCTTCAAATCAGGTGAAAGTTGGTCATTCAGACAACTTTATGTACGATACCTATACCACAACACTACGCCTCAACACTCCCGCTTCCTACATCAGTACCAAGGCAGACGAAAGTCAAGTGATGCTCGCTCTGAACCTAGATTGCTATTATGGCTATAGGTACAACAACACCTTCCCCCTCGGAAGCATTATCACCGTAACTGACCAGGCGGGCGTTCAAAAAGAAGCGCGCTACTTCAACGATGACACCACCGGGCGCGGATACTACCTCGTTGATCTTGGAAGCAATCCGCAGGGCAACTACACTATCAAAATGCAAGTCAACCGCTATCTTGATGGGGCTTCACTTTATACCGCATTTCCCTCACTGTACTCATACCGCACTTTCTCCCTTTACGCGAACCTCTTCTATTCCTCAGACGGCCTATGCTATGACACTGAAGGCGTCTCGCAAACAGGAAGTGCCGCCAACAATGTGGCGTATTTCACTGCTGCCCGGGCAAATGGAGTAGCCGCCCCTGTCTACGAACTTCTTGATGGGGGGCAACTGCTTACCGCCTGGAACGGCAAAGTGAGCGGAACTCTTCGATGCATCAATAACGCTAACGGCAACGACGACGTTGCGATGACCGTATTGCGCCGCAATGCGGGTCAGGAAAGTGGAGGTGTCGATATCACCAAAGTGGGAGGTTCCGTAATAAGAAACGATTCTTGGGGCTATGTTTCCTTTTCGGTAACTGACGCACCCCCTACTGCTGGACAGTACACCTACGAAATTCGCCTGGGAAATACCGTCTACTACCAAGACGTTACGGTATCCTAAAAAGATGAGCAACCAGACAACATACCTATCTTTTACGCGCGGCGTAGGCACACGTGGCGCATCCATCCTCATCGCTTTATTCTATTTCCTCGTGTGCGCTACGGTGGGAGCCGTCGTACTCACGGCAGCAACGGTTACCACGGGTCAGCTTGCAGCACTCGAGAAGAGCCAGCAAGCCTACTACTCCGCCACATCGGCAGCCGAACTTTTGCGCGACGCCCTGTCAACCGCCACTTGCACCACCGCCGACGGTGGTATCAACTGGACTTGCACCGTGCCAAAGGAAGCTCCCACAGGAAACCTTCACTCATGGCTTGCTCAGGCGGCGACGCGGGTTGCCACCTCAAGCAACTCATCCACTCAAACGCTTACCATCACAGCCCCCAACGCAGTGGACGGAAGCATCATTCCCGTTACTGCAGTTATCCGTATGGTTGCCGCACCGACAGACACCCCAACATCAATCGATCACTCGCTCGGAGCTTACTCCCTCTACATAACGCTTTACACACAAACGAGCACTGCAGGGAAAAACCCTGAAGAGAACTACCGCCTGGTATGCGAGATTCCCGCCGCCATCCTTTATGCCGACGAGGCACGCACCACACCTGGCAGTGTCACCTGGGGCCATGCCATTATTCGCAAGTCTGTTCAAACCAGCGTTTCACTAGGAGGTGCCTAGTATGAGAAGATCGCTACAGGAACGCATTGCTACGAGTAGAATTACCTCGACATCGGGAGAGAGTATCGCCGAAGTTTTGGTTGGTATCCTCATTGCTGGGTTGGCCACCGTACTGTTCGCCACAATGATCAACGTGGCCACCACCACATCGATAACGAGTGCCGACAGAACAACTGCAACCTACGAGCAAATTTCTGACATGGCGACCACCGTTGCGTCGACGGGAACAACCACCATCACCATGCAGGCCGATTCCGCCGCATCCAACGACCTCGCCTTTCCTATTACCACGTCGTTCACGGTCAACACCTATGTATCAAGCGGTGATGGTAAATACACCTTCACCCGGTACCTGCTTGACCCAACGCTGGGACGATCATGATGAAGTTTTCCTTCCTTGACCGATATCCTCTCGCGAAAGTTGCTCACAAAATGCAGGCGCCTCTGCATCCAAGCTATTCACGCCAAGCGCAACCTATCTCAACACGTCGATGCCTCAACGCTGGTTTTACCATTACCGAACTGCTCTTCGTCGTGGCGTTAGTCGGATTACTAACCATGGCGGTTGCTGTCGGTATCGGCGTGGCAATTAATGCCTACTCCCAAGTTCGATCAGTCAGCGAAGCTCAAGCTGTCTATCGCAATGCCGTAACCGCCGTCGAGGACGAGCTGCGCTTTGCCTAGGCTATCGCAGAAGTTCCGGGTGGCTCAGCAAACATCCAAGGTGCGAAGGCATGGGCGTTCGACAGCGCTACGCGCGGTTACCGACTCTTTTTAAGCAACAGCTCAATGGACGACACCGGTATCATCATGCTTAACGGCATAGATCTCGCCGAAGGGGTAGACAAGTCTGCCGCATCTGCCGCCATACCCCTCCCTCTTGTTAACACTGGTGCCACAGCGGGCGGCAATAAGGCATCGACACAAACCTACACCGCCCACCTCACTACATTGACATGGGATGCGACAACAGGAATCTGGACCTTCGCACTAGCTATATATAATGCAGACGGAACACGCATCAACGCTATTAACACGACCACAACCCACACCGTTCGCGCGGTTAACAATTGGTAGAAACAGGAGATTTTCATGGCGTATAAACGACTGGGAGATATGTTGCTCGAAAGCGGCTACATCACTACCGATCAACTTGATAGTGCTCTCGCTGCGCAAAAGGGCAGTGGAAAGCGATTGGGCGAGACACTCATCGATTCGGGCTTCATCACCGAAAAAGAACTGATCGATATATTGTGCATGCAGCTTGGCATTGACTTCATCGATCTGAGTAACGTGATATTACCTACCGAACTGACACAGGCCATGCCCAAAAACATGGCACGCAAGTACAACATGGTACCGGTAAAGGCGACTCCCGACGAAGTGTACGTCGCCATGAGCGATCCCATGAACTTCATCGCGCAGGAAGAGGCTCGCACGGCAGCACGGCGACGCATCGTTCCTATGGTCTCCACCAAAAATGCCATTGAGCGCGCCATTATGCAACTCTATGGAAACGAAGGGGCTGCGCGCGCCATCGAGGACATGCGCAACGAGGCATCTGCCGCTAGCTCCGATGCAGTTGACATACGCTTCAGCGGTACCACACTCGATAGCGAAGACGACGCACAAAGCGCGCCCACCATTCGCCTCGTCAACTCCATTATCGAGCGTGCGGCAACAGAGCGTGCCTCCGACATTCACCTTGAACCCCGCGAAGGCGATCTTCAAGTTCGCATGCGTATCGACGGTCTGATGCGTAACGTGCTCACCGTGCCCCGCGATCTTCAGGGTAGCGTTATCTCCCGCCTGAAAATTATGAGCGGCATGAACATCGCTGAGCACCGCATTCCTCAAGACGGACGTGCTAATGTGCGCATTAAAAGCAGGGATATTGATTTGCGCCTTTCTACCTTACCGACCATCTACGGTGAATCGGTAGTGGTGCGCTTGCTCGACAAAAGCACCGAGCTACTCAACCCCCAAGGCATCGGCCTCACAGGCGACAATTTAGTTAAATACGAGAAGCTCATGCATGCCAACAGCGGTGTTATCCTGATTGCGGGACCGACTGGTTCCGGAAAATCGTCCACCATGTACACCATGATTCATGAGCTTAACAACGAACAAGTTAAACTTATTACCCTTGAAGACCCAGTGGAATACAACATTGATGGCATCAATCAAGTACAAATCAACGAGAAAACGGGAATGACCTTCTCAAGTGGATTGCGATCCATCCTACGTCAAGATCCTGACATCGTCGCCGTAGGCGAGATTCGCGATGGCGAGACGGCAGAAATTGCCATGCGCGGCGCCATCACCGGTCATTTGGTGCTCTCAACCATCCACACCTACGACGCGCTATCTACCATCGACCGGCTACTCGATATTGGCGTGGAATCCTACCTTATTGCGTCGGGCTTGCGTGGCATTATCAGCCAGCGACTTGTTCGACGCATCTGCCCCCATTGCAAAGAAGAGTACACGCCAACCCCCGCCGAACTTGAGGCGATTGGGCTCGCTTATAACCCTCAGACTAAATTCTACCGCGGCAAAGGCTGTCCGCTTTGTTTTCATACGGGGTACCGTGGGCGCACTGCTGTGTTCGAAATACTCATCATCGACCGTGCGCTCAGACGCGCCATCTCCGACAATGCCACCCGTGATGAGATAAAGATTATTCTCGACAACTCCGATTTTGTACCCCTGTCCACCAACTGCATCCAGCTCGTGTTCGAGGGCGTTACTACTATCGAAGAGGCAATGCGCACCATCAACACACTCGACTAAAGGAAACCGCAATGATGTTATCTGTTGAAGAACTGGTTGCGCAAGCACACGCCGACAACGCTTCGGATATCCACCTTGTCTGCGGCCTTCCGCCGAAGTACCGTATTGACGGGCAGTTAACCGATATGCCGAATTGCGATGTACTCACTCATGAGCAATGCGAGGAATATGCGTGCAGCATTGCCGGAAACAGCTACGACACCATTAAGTCGTGCGGTCAGCTTGACCTCGCAATCACCGTCGCCAAGGTACGCGTACGCGTCAATCTTTTTCGTCAGAAGGGAAATGTCAGCGCGGCGCTTCGTCTGCTGTCCGATGTTATTCCCCCACTCGAAAGCTTAGGGCTGCCCCCCGCAGTGCTCGATTTTCCCCGTCTGCAGCGCGGCATAATTCTCGTTACCGGCGAAACTGGTTCGGGTAAATCAACCACCATGGCGGCATTGCTCGACCAAATAAACCACACGCGTCCCGACCACATTATCACCCTCGAGGATCCTATCGAGTATATTCATACACCCGACAAATGCGTGATCAACCAGCGCGAAATTGGTACCGACACCGAAAGCTACAGTGACGCGCTTCGTGCTGTTCTGCGCGAAGATCCCGACATCATCCTCATTGGCGAGATGCGCGATCTCAACACCATCGAAACAGCTTTGACTGCCGCAGAAACCGGTCACCTCGTACTGGCCACGCTTCATACCAGTTCGGCGGCCGACTCTATCGATCGCATGGTTGACGTATTTCCCGAAGGGCTGCAAAAGCAAGTGCGCATGCAAGTATCAACCTGTCTCCATGCAGTGCTTAGCCAGCAACTTGTACGTAAGCGAGGCGGCGGACGCGCCTTGGCGGCAGAACTCATGATGGTAACCCCCGCCATTCGCAACCTCATTCGTGAAGGAAAGACGCCCCAGATTGCCAACGCTCTTTCCACTTCGGCAGCGGTCGGCTCCATCACCATGGACAACGCCCTCATTAACCTGTACAAACGAAATATAATTGAAGCCCAAACCGCTATCGACGCCGCACACGATTCTGAATACGTAGCGAAAAGCACCGGGCGGTTTTGAACGTGACACAATCGCCGACCCAATGCGCCATCTTGGCATCGTCCCCGTACAGCGCTTCGCACCAGCATGAGAAAGGCATGAATCGTGGCCGTATTTAAATATGAGGGAACGTCTTTTTCAGGCCAGCCAATAACGGGCGTCGTGGAAGCCTTCGACGAGTTCGAGGCAATCGAGAAGGCTCGCGCATCCTGCCGCGTTGTCAGTAGCATCGTCGCCGTCAAAGACCGGCCAGAATTCCTGAAGATGGAAATCGGGTCCAATAAGATAAAGCCCAAGGCCATATCCATCATGTGCTCGCAGTTCTCCATTATCTTCAATGCCGGAATGAGCATGGCGAAATGCGTGCAGCTCGTTGCCGACCAAACATCTGACAAGTCGCTCAAAGCCATTTTGGAAGAAGTGGGACAAGACGTCATGGCCGGACACGGGCTTGCCTCCAGCTTTGAAAGTAAAGGTGGATCGAAGCTCCCCGTTTTATTCTACGAGACAGTTCGAGCGGGCGAACAAGCCGGCACCCTCGACAAGAGTTTCGACACGCTTCATCACTATTATGATAAGGCTTCCAAAACGAAAGCTAAGCTTGCCCAAGCGCTCACCTATCCTCTATTCGTTATTATTATTGCTATAGTCGTTGTAGCTATCATAATGATGGCCGTTATACCCACCTTTAAAAACATTCTCTCCAACTATGATGCACAGATGCCTCTTGCTACGCAGATTCTCATCAACTCAAGCGATGTTATCAGCAGCAATATCGTTTGGATAATCCTTATTATCGTCGTCTTGGGTATTGCATTCAAAATGTGGTCAAAATCTGAAAAAGGGCGCCTCACGTGGGCAGGCATTAAGCTGAGAATTCCAATTGTTGGCAATATCGCACGACTATCGAACGCAGCCCAGTTTGCTAACACGATGTCGACACTTTTGGGGTCGGGGCTTCAAATGACTTACGCAGTAACCATAACGGCAAAGGTGCTTGATAATTACCTCTTCAGTCAAAATGTCGGGAAGATGACCTCGCAGCTCGAAGAGGGTAAGCAACTTGGAGCATGTATGGAAAAAGTACCTTTCATGCCTTCGGCGTTGGTGGAAATGGCAACGGTTGGCGAGGAGACGGGAGCACTAGAAGAAACACTTGCCACTATGGGTGCCTTCTACGACGACGAAACCGATCGTGCTATACAAAAAGCTTTGTCAAAACTTGAACCCGCACTTCTAATTTTTATTGCTATATTTGCAGGTTATATAGTTATAGCGCTATACTTAGCAATGTTTTCTATCTACTCAGGCATGTAACATGCTTAGTTACATGCCTACAGAGGGAAGAACGCTAATCTACTTAAGGTTTTACAGGGGTTGCAAAAGCAACCGAAGAAGCTGAAAGCTTCGCTAAGGAGGATACTATGAAAGAGATGATCAAAAAGGTACGTGAGGACAAAGAGGGTTTCACCCTTGCCGAGTTGCTGGTAGTTGTTGCTATCATCGCCGTACTGGTAGCAATCGCCATCCCCGTGTTTAGCGCTTCGTTGAGTAAATCACAAGCTGCAACCGATGAGGCAAATATCCGCTCTGGCTATGCCGTTGTCCAAGTTAAAGCTCTCGACGGCAGCGCGGCAACAGATACAACCTGGTACCTCAACACCGATGGTACGGTAACCAATACCGCTTCTGGTACATTTGTTTGCCTGGCTAACAGCAGCGACCTTGGCTCTACGCCCAATATCGCCGGCCAAACCAATGTGACATGGAGCAAGGGTCAACACATTTCTTATGCTGTCGGCAAGGATGGCAAGGTGACTATAGCAGCTAAGAGCTAGATCTTACATAGCCAATTATAAAAAGGGGCTGTATCAAAAGCCCCCAATTGAACGAGGGGTCGCCTATCTCGTCAAGAGGTATGCGGCTCCTTTTCGTTTTGTGTCGCAGCGCAAGCGCTGCTCTTCGATACGCTATAGCGCTTAGGTTT
>JAEWYG010000016.1 GCA_023395755.1 Actinomycetes bacterium
AGCTTCGGGTGTGTAGTAAGCGGTGCTTTCAGATTCTTTAGGCCAGCCGTTCCATTCGTGAATTTTGGCAGCCTCTTCCTTTGTGTTTACTACGATGTCCGATACTTCTTTTACACTGGCGGGTGCACCGGAACCGGGTACGATAAGCTGCACAGGGTAGCCATGTTCCCAAGAGAGCTTGTCGCCACCGTTTTCGTAGGCAAGATAAGCCTCGGTGAAGTTGGACATTTGTACCGACTCGGTAAAACCGTCGGGGGCGATGCTGGTGAAGGCTCCCGCATCGGGGCTGATACCGGCTTCTGCGAACAGCTTGCTCAACGGAACAGCTTTGTGTACATACAGTTGCCCAAAAGGGGTCCACCTGTTGGGTTGAGGGTGCAATGAAGGGTGAAGGGCACATCCACGCTACCAAACTTTTCAATGAGTTGGGGTAGCGTATAGGTAATTTCGCGATTGACTGCTCCTGAAATCGTAATAGTCCAGGTGTTGAATAGTTCTTGGTCGAGCGGCGCATTGTTTGCGGTGTTGTTTGTGCGCATATAGTCGAGGTCAAAGTAATCCCACCCGAAGTCAAATAAATCAGAAGCTGGTATCACTTTATCCTGATCATAGGAGAATTTGCCCGTAACATTTTCTACAGCAGTAATGCCTCGTAATTGGCTGTGCTTGGCTTCGTCCCACAACTGCATGCCTTCGCCGCTGCCGGTTCCTACGTGGCAGTTCCAGCATTCGGCTTTGTCCTGAGTGTCATGGATGCCGTGGATAAGCGACCCGAATGAGCGTTGGTTCGTGAGGTATCCATAGCCAAACGTGTGGCAGTCTTTGCACATTTGTACGGTTGTCTGGATGCCGTACGAATTGCGCAGATCTACATGGGGGTATTCCATGGCGGCAAGCGTATCGGCTAAATCATCATGACAGGCGTTACAGCCTTTTGCATCAGCTTTCAAATAGTATGTGTTGTAGGGTACGTTGTTTTCGGGCAGGTGATAAGTGTACGACGTGTCGAGTGTTGTAAACACCTCACCTTCGCTGGGTGTGCGCTGAATTTTCGTTCCATTGTCTCGCTGTTTGACAATGGGATTATACGGATCAGATTCGATGATGTTAGTAATTGCCTGGTTGTCGTCTGTTTTCTTGTCGTTAGCAGCGCTGCTGGTTGGCGGTTGCGGTGCGCAGCTTACGCAGAGTGTAAGCAGGGCCGCGCAGGCTACCGTACCTACAATAATGCCGGCTTTTTTACTGATCATACTAGTCTCCCTTCCTAGTCGTGCTCTTTTGGTTGCGGATGTAGCAGCGTTTTGCTTGCTGCGCAATCCGTTTCCCCTGGTTGAGTCTTAGCTCAGACGAGCGTATACCCTGCCCCTAGGAGAGAATCAAGATACATTTGTAGGTAAAAGCGGCTGAACGTAGGTGGAGAACACGAGGTGAAGTATTAAAAAGATAAATAAAGTCGCAGGTGAGAGTAATTTTCTGCAAAGCTTACTTTGCTATTATCCTCGAACGAGGCCTAAAATCTACCCTTAGGGCAGGCATTCGTTTTAGGTTGAGTTTGGATTACGACAAAAAACGGCCCGCTTTCGCAGGCCGCAAGATGCTTCGATTGCCTAGTCATGAAACACCATGACGCTAGGACACGATTGTCTCATTCTTATGCTTGTGTGCGGTTCGCTGTGATTTTGCGATCGACAATGCGTTTGAACATGACTACCAAAAGAACTAGCCCGATGCCTATCATAATGTGGCCAATACCAGCGATTCCGGATAGTGCGGCGTCGGGTAAGGGTAGGTAAGTGTTGGTTACTTGTGCCACGCCGCGAACTAACATCATACCCACCGTAACAACCAAACCAACGTTGTAGACGATGTAGAACGGCCTAAACAGCTTGTCTCCTGTAAAATCGTCAAACAGTGCGAAAAGTGTGGCAATGAGGAATACTAAAAATCCCAGTGCCAGTAGATGAGCGTGCATGAAACCAAGCATGGAGATGCCGTCAAAGCTCATAATCTTAGTAAACTCGCGGAAGAATACGCCAGCCACGGCACCCGCAATAAGATAAACAAGCGCCGTGTTAATAAGTCGTTTCATGTGCATCTTCTTAGTATGGGTGCCGTGGAGCCGCCTTTTTTGAAAGCGCTCGTAGCTGACCAAACGTTTGCCGTTAAATTACTATAAATGAACAATGTTCATATTGCGAGAGATTTTATTGAACCGTTGCAAAATTGATGGTATCGAGAGCCCAAATGAATACCAAGCCGATAATTGAAGGGTTGAATGAGTCTTGGCAAAAATGTTGTGATAGGCTGTTTTTCGAATGACGTAAGAGACAAGGAGTGAGGCTGCATGGTGAATGAGAGGATGTTCGAGCTCGGCAACGAGCCTTCGGCAATCCGCGAGCTTTTCGCATATGGGATGGCTCGTAAGGCAGAAATTGGGGATGATAACGTGTTCGATTTTAGTATCGGCAACCCCAGTGTTCCTGCGCCTGATGCCATCACCCAAGCGGTTCTCGATCTTATGGAAGAGCCGGCAACCGTACTGCACGGTTATACGCCTGCTGCGGGCGATCCTGAGGTGCGCAAGACTATCGCCGATAGCATCAGTCGTCGTTTTGGTATTCATGCAACGCCCGATCGTCTTTACATGACGGTAGGTGCAGCGGCATCCTTGGCTATTTCTATTTCGGCTCTTACCCATCCGGGTGACGAGGTTATGGTGGTTTCGCCTTTTTTCCCAGAGTACAAGGTATGGATAGAGACGGCACGTTGTACGTGTGTTGAGGTACCCGCGCAGGTGCCCGATTTCCAGCTTGATTTGAATGCGATTGCTGCCGCTATTACCCCCAAGACAAGCGCTATCATTATCAACTCGCCAAACAACCCCGTGGGGGCGGTTTACCGCGAGGAAAACTTACGTGGATTAGCCGAGTTGTTGACGGCGAAAGAAGTTGAGTTCGGACGAAAGCTGTATCTGATTAGTGATGAGCCCTACCGCGAGATTGTTTATGATGGCATTGAGGTGCCGTATATTCCAAATTTGTATGCCCGAACGCTGGTGTGCTATTCGTATTCGAAGTCGTTTTCGCTGCCAGGTGAGCGTATTGGCTACATTTATGTATCGAATCGCATGGAGGATGCGGCCGAAGTCTACACGGCGGTATGTGGAGCAGGTCGAGCGTTGGGCTATATTTGTGCTCCGGTACTGTTTCAGCGCGCTATCGCACGTTGCGTCGACGTGCCCAGCGACGTGGCATCGTATGCCGCTAATCGCGCTCTACTTACGGACGGTTTGTCTGCGTTGGGCTACGAATTTGTAGAGCCGCAAGGCGCGTTTTACCTATGGGTGCGTGCGCTTGAGGAAGACGCGCGGGCCTTCAGCGATCGTGCCAAGGCTCATGAGCTTCTATTGGTGCCTTCTGATAGTTTTGGCGTGAAAGGCTGGGTGCGGGTAAGCTATTGTGTGGGCGCTGATGTTATTGAAGGGGCGCTGCCTGCATTTGAGTCGCTGATGAGCGAATATCGCTGATCAATTCGAATGCTTTCGACGCAAGATTATGTGAGGTTGGTAGTTGTTCACAGCGGTCGTGTAGATAACGGAGGAGATAATGCCACGTTATCGCCGATTTGCTGCAGAGGATTCAGCGGTTTTTGAGTACACGATCAAAGGTTACTATTGTTTTGCCTGATCAAGATGTAGCTTGTGGTTTATGCGTTGGGACGGGGACGGGAAAAGATGTGCGAGGAGAGATCTCAGCACCCGATTTTGCAGTAAATCGTTCAAAACTTGGCCTAGAAGCCACTATTTACTACTTGTCGTTATGCTCTCATGCGCTCGGAAGTGCGAACCTTTGCCGAGGTATCACCAGGAAAGATTCGCACCTCCTTTCCTGGTGTCTTTAAAACACCTCAAAACAGAGGTTGTTTCTCATACGAATTCCATGATGCAACTTTCGATAAATGATATCCAGACAACTGCTAGCATTAAAGTAGCGCCAGCAGTTCCTTTACGGCTTCAGGCCTTGTGGCCCAACTTGTGGCAAAACGCACGACGGTACGGCCGTCAGGCGTGCGTTCCCAGTAGCTGAATGACGCATGTTTTTCCAGACGCTTCATGGTGTCATCGTCGAGGAGGATGAATTGTTGGTTGGTGGGCGATTCGATGGCTAGATCGTAACCCTTGTTGCGAAATCCTTCCGCAAGATACTGTGCCAGATCGACGGCATGGCGCGCGATGCTCTCGTAGCGAATGCATGCGTTGTCGCGGGTGCTCTCGGCCTCTAGATGCTGCTCTTTTTCGAATAATACGTCAAACTGCAAGCCCAAGATGCGCCCTTTGGCCAGTAGACCACCATGTTTTTTCATATTCGTGAAAAAGTGATCATCTAGACCAGCGTGGGTGAACACGACTGCCTCGCCGAACAGTGCTCCCACTTTTGTGCCGCCGATATAGAACGCGTCGCAAAGTCGTGCGATGTCGGGCAGCGTGACGTCTGATCCGCGTGCGGCAAGACCGTATCCGAGACGCGCTCCATCCATGAAGAGGCGCATATCGAAATCGTGACATACCTGGGCCAATGCTTCCAACTCCGAAAGGGAGTAGATGGTGCCGTATTCGGTGGGATGTGAAATATATACGACGCCGGGGGCTACGATATGCTCGCGGCTCGGATCTTCCCCGTATGCTTCACAGAGGGCACGTACATCGGCTGTAACCAGCTTGCCGTTTTTATGCGGGAGGGGAAGGACCTTGTGTCCAGAGGCCTCCAATGCGCCTGCTTCATGGGAATGAATGTGGCCGGTATCGGCCGAAACAACTCCTTCCCAGGGGCGCAACAGCTGATCGGCTGTAATAACATTAGTCTGTGTGCCTCCCATAAGAAAATACACAGCCGCGTGAGCGCAACCGCAAGCTTCTCGAATGCGATCACGTGCGGCGGCGCAAACCTCATCGGTGCCGTAACCTGCGGTTTGATCGAAGTTCGTGGCTGCAAGACGCTCGATGATGGCTGGATGTGCGCCCTCCAGATAGTCGCTGTCGAAATGAAGCATTTTTCCCCCGTTCTGACGAACGGTAGAAAGTCTTATCGACTTCGCCAGACCAGCACGGTGGTCGGTCTTCCGTTCTTATGACGTATGCTGTTGTAGGTAGTCTAAGATTTCCTGGCGGGAATGCAAGCCAGTTTTTGCGTAGATGCGTTTGATGTGGGCGTGCGCGGTGCCCTGGGTAATAAATAGCTCTTCAGCTACGCGCTTCTGGGTATAACCGAGGGCGTACAGCGACAATACTTCAACTTCGCGTTCTGATAAGAGAAATTGCTTACCCATTTCTTCGGCATTGTGCTCCATGGATGCCTGGCGCATGCTGGCCAAGTTTTCGTGTTCATCCAGACCCATTATCTTTGCCAACTTGCTTTCTCGTTGCTGGCTCTGCTCCTCTTTTTCCTCGACACTGTGGCGAGCGATAGAGAGGAACTGCATGAAAATAACCTGAGTTGATATTACTACCAACGCCCCCATCAACGCGCAAAATAGCAAGTCATCGATGGAAAGATCGTATACCTGAAGTAGCGCGACGCGCGCTACGGCACGGCAGCCAAGCCATACTAGCCAACCGGAGATGGCGTAATAATAGGGGTCGCGCCAGCCAAAGCTCATGAAAGCGATGATGATATACCAGGTAAATGCCACCATAAATGCGTTCAATGTTGTGGTGAATACCGCGCCAAAATCAAGTGCATGGGGAAAAGCAGCGTAGGCGACTAGTGCTGCGCAGGCGAGCAGTTCCATAACGAGAAATGCGCCTACGGTAAGTACGCGTTGTTGGCCTTTTAGTACCAGAATAACCACGGTAAGGGAGATGATGATCGTAAGTAGAGCATAGGCGGCTCGCGTTGCGGGCGAGAAAGTAACGGCTTCTCCGGTGGGATAGCCGCGGAGAAAGCCTATTACGATGGAGAGAAATCCTATGCCTACAGCGGTGGCAGCAAGAAACTGCTTGTTTTGAATCATGGTTTTTGTGAATCCGAAATAATCATTAGCCTGTGTCGTCGAGACAAGAGCGTAGGGCTGTATACGCTTGCGCGCCCATATCATGCAGGGGAATTGCACCAGCACCAATACAGCGGCAACTATATTTCCCGTTACAATAGGCATAAGGCTGCAGAGGTATATTTCTACTTCACTAATGATGAGAGACGCGAATACTAATATGGCTGCTGCGGTCGTGCCGGTGCCACGTGCACGCCGAAGCCAGTAGAAGATGGCACCCGACGAAACAAAAGTGCACAATGCGCTTAAGATAAAGCGAGGTACCGCTTGGTTGTCGGGAATGATTTCTAGTATAGCTAGAGCAAGTAGGCAGAGCATTTCTAAGACAATGCAAACGCGCATAAGGTTGTTGGTGATGCGCTTACGTAGCGTTACTTTGTTCGCGGTAATAATAATGAGGCATAGAGCTAGACCAGCAAGTGCAGCTAGCATAGCGCCGTCGGTGAAGATTCCTTCGTCTGTACTTGTGTAGCTGCCATAGCTAGCCACAATGAGGCCTGCGCGCCCAAAAGCGAGCCCAACGATAAGGGGCCACAGCGGCAGGTGGGCTCGCAGCGTGTCGTGCATCTTCTGTATCGTTGCTTGCATGCTTATCATTGTAATCAATTTTTGCTTCGGATGGTTGATTTGTAGTTTTTGCCATTGCGAAAAAGAAGATAACCAAAGCAATTGCTCTATGAAACTACGCTTTTATCCTAAAAGAGGGGATAAGCTCAGGATGATTTTAGCCATTATGAACGTATGAAGAACCTGCGTTGCGACGGACCTTCGAGACGAAGCGCCCGCTTTTGCGACCGAGACGACAAGGAGCTTGCATCTATGGGAGAGTCGAGGAACGTCTACATCGAGCCAAGCGATCGAGCCGTTATTCGTACGGCAGATGTGTACCAAACTGAGATTGAGGTGGGTACGGCAGGGTATTCTGACACGCTTTTGGCGGTAGTGGCAAACTTCAAAAACAGTGGCGTACCTGAGGGTTTCAACGCCCAATGCATGGTGGGAAAGTCGAAGCGTGGCGAGGTGGCGTTGCGGTTATTTGCGGTTATCGATTCTGAAACAGAGACATTCGTGCGCGTAGGTTTTAAGACGCGTGGCTGTCTCGCTATGACGGCGTGCGCGAGTACTGTATGTACAATGTTGGAAGGTAAGACGTTTTCTGAGGCGTTGGCCATTGGCCCTGACGACGTAAAAAAAGCGGTTGATGGAGTGCCTTGGGATAAGGTTCATACCCTTTATTTTGCTGCGGAAGGCGTGCGTGCATTGGTGGGTGACTATCTTATTAGTTGCGGTGCCACCTTAGCAAAGTTGGACGACGTTGTTCCTTGTGATGAATGCTCTATTCCGTGTTCCATGTGTGAACACTGCTCGTTGCGCGATGCTCGTATCGAGCTTCTCGTGGATTCCCTGCGCGGGGAGGGACGTCTATGAGTAACGAAAATCGCACAAATGCAGAGACCTCAGCAGAGGTGATAGACAATGCTTTTCGCGAAGAAGAGGACGTAGTAGGTGATGCGTTTGACGAAGAGGACGGCGTTGTTGTCGATGAGAAACTTGCTGTCGCTGCCCTTGAGTTAGCTGAGCATAACGCACTCGCGCAGGTGTTCGATGACGTACGTCGGCAATCGGCTGCGAGCGCTCTGGTGCAACCGACACGCTGGGAGTCTGTCGGATTGGTGCCCGAGCATCTAAATCCTGAGGAATTTGAGATGCTGGTTTATGAGTACCTGGAGGAGGTGCAGGAGGCACGTGCCGAAGCTGAAGCTGCCATCGAGGCGCCTGTCTACCGCACGGCCACGCGTGCGGTAGGTGTTCCGCTGTTTGGTAAAAATGAGGTTGTTGAAGCTGCGAGCTTTACCGGCGATGAAACCTCAGTGGCTTGCGGAGACGAGAGCGCGTTCGAGGCTCCTCGAGATGCAGATGATGCTTCGATAGCTTTCGTCGACGGTGATAGTGCATCGAGTGAATTCTTAGCAGAGGAGACTTCTGATGTCGAAGTTGCTCGAGAAGATGAGTGCGGAAATAAAAGTGAATCTCATGCTGCTTTTGATTCCGATGATCCTTTTGCCAATTTGAACATTCCGGAAGGCTTCAGACTAGTGGAGTTGGAAGGCGAATACGTGCTTGTCCCCGATGCTGATGCTGCCCCCGTAGAACGCCCTATTGAGTGCTCGAACGTAGCCGTGTTGGTGGGCGCACATAGCTACTACCTGTACGATCGCTCTATTATGACTGATACGTATGCTCATTGGGCGTTTCTGGCTGCCGAAGACGATAAGGTGGTTACCTTCGTGGACTTTGTGCGTGAAGATTCACGTGTTTATCCGCGTCCCTTGGCTGCCTCCAGCTTAACCAATGAGCCGTTTAATATGAATTCTGACGACGTTGCTCGTACGTGGGATATCGTGCGCGAGTCGGGTGAATACCCCGATATTCATCAGACAATAGCTTCCAATGGCGACGTGTACTATTTTTCGACTGATTATCTTAGTGAAGTTTACGCCGCCTCGCTGGCTGAATGGGATGCTGTCGAGCGCAAGATGAACATGTAAAACAGTGCCCTCCTCTCTTCTCGAACCTGCGGCGATGGAGTATCTCTTATACTAAGAAGGTAGTTTTCGAAGCGAGGCAAGGTGGCTCAATGAGCGTACTGTTCGAAGAAATGACCCTTGGGTCTTTGCGGGCGAAAAATCGGTTTGTGCGCGCGGCTACGTACGAGGGTCTTGCAACCGCAGATGGTCATATAACATCGGCATTAGTGGCGATTTGCGAAGAGCTGGCAGCAGGGGGCGTGGGTACGATTGTTATGGGATATGCCCACATTACTGCTGAGGAACAACCTAATCCGCGCATGTTGGGGATTTATGACGATTCGTTTGTGACTGAATACCGCGATCTGACGGAACGTGTGCATGTTTCTGGAACCAAGATTATCTCTCAAATCGTGTACGGGGGGTCGGCGAGCAGGCTTGATCCTCCGAGTGCACGCATATTCGGGCCTTCGGCGGTTCCTCATCCAAAAACAGGTATTGTTCCTATTGAGGCATCCATTTCAGATATAGAGGGCTTGATAGATGCCTTTGCTGCTGCTGCGGTGCGTGCTTGTGCTGCAGGCTTCGACGGTGTGGAATTGCATGCTGCTCACGGCTACCTACTCAGTCAGTTTCTCAGCCCTCTCTTGAATCATCGGACTGACGGGTATGGAGGCTCGATAGAGAACAGATCTCGTATCATCGTAGAGATAGTTGACGAAATTCGCCGCCGTGTTGGAGCGGATTTTCCTCTTTTAGTTAAGATGAATAGTTCCGACGGTGTTTTAGGGGGTCTGAGCGAGAGTGATAGCTTGGCTGTGGCAAAGTGTCTTACTCGGCACGGGGTTGATGCTATAGAGGTTAGCGGCGAGTGGCGTGCCTGCAAGCTTAGGGAGTTTGGCGGTGAACCTTTCTTTGCCTCTTATGCGAAACGCCTGGTGAGTGAGGTAGGCGTGTCGGTAATTTTAACGGGAGGAAACCGTAGCTTCGAAGTTATGGATCGCTTAGCTGTGGAGGACGGTATTGCCGGATTCGGATTATGCAGACCGCTCATTTGTGAACCTCAGTTGGTAAATCGGTGGGTGGATAATACTGGCGCCACGGTGCGTTGTACGTCATGTAACAAGTGTAGCTCGACGTTGGGGCATCGCTGCATGCTTGTTTAGTGCCTATTGGCGCAGTTTTAGTCAGAATATCTTTCGTCTAAACCTGAGGTGTGTCTTTGTGCGCGCGACGGGTTTGTGAACTTGCCCGTGAGTTTTGTGACAGGTTGTGTGGTGATGATGCGGCCCTAGACGTGGTTTGCTATTATCGGTTGCTATGACTCGAACGAAGAAACATGGATGGTTGTGGCATATGGTCGGATTCGTTATCGGATGCGTGGTTGTGGCCGTGCTGGTTGTTGCCGGCACGAACCTTGCTACCATCGTTACGACGAAAGACGATATTGTCGATGCTAACACGGCGGCGACTTATAGGGCCGATGCCGTGCTTGTGCTGGGTGCCTCTGTGTTTGCTGATGGTACTCCGTCGAATATCTTGCAAGATCGTTTGGATGATGGTATTGCCCTGTATCTGGCGGGAGCTGCGCCTAAAATTATTATGAGTGGCGACAACAGTACCGTGTCATACAACGAGGTAAAAGCTATGAAAGACTATGCTGTTTCGCAGGGAGTGCCCAGCGAAGACATATTCTGCGACCATGCGGGTTTTTCTACCTATGAGAGTATGTATCGTGCTAAAAATGTCTTCGGCGCCCAACGCATCGTGGTAGCTACCCAGACATACCATCTGTACCGAGCGCTCTACTCTGCGCAGGGCTTGGGCCTGGAAGCAGTGGGCGTACCGAGTGACTATCGCGAATACAGCAAGCAAAATCAATACGACGTACGTGAGATACCTGCACGTACCAAGGATTTCTTTAAGACACTATTCAAGGCTCCTTCTACGTTTGTGGGCGATCCCATTAGCCTGAATCAATCGGGCGATGTAACAAACTAAAGTGAAGCCCTACACGTTACCTTCTCTTAATTCGCTGGGATCAAACGTATCCATGAGATCCAGCAGCTCTTGCTTCTTATGGATATCTAATTTGGCATAAATACGTTTAGAATGCGTGCGGATAGTATTCTCGGACACAACTAACTCTTCGGCGATGCGAGCCACGGTGTTACCTCGTGCGATAAGTTCCATGACTTCGGTTTCGCGGGCACTGAGGCGATAGTGTTGCCTCAGCAGCTCGGCTTGTTTCGATATGCGGTCTTGATAGGTGGCATTTTGTCGAACCACTCGCGTCGGTTTTTTCGTGCAGGAGTCGGGAGCGCAGTATCGGTGCTGGCTACCCCTGCCGGTTCCGTCGGTTTTTCTACGGTGCGGCGACGTGATTGGTTTGTGGTTTGTGTGGCATCGTCGTGTTGCCCTGCGGGGCGCATTGCTACTAGCTCGATACTCTCGGCATCGTTTCGATGAAATATCTTGCGGAATCCACCTTGTCCGATGAAGTGCATAAGCCCCAATAGGTATACCGCAACCAGTGCCACTACGGCCAAAGGTTCGATGCCGGTTATCATGATTTTTTCTGCAAACGAACCACCAATAAAGCCCACATCGTGTAACACGTATACAATGCCCGCAAAGAAGCCGTAGATAAATATAGGATTGATGCCACGATCGCGTGAAGCTTGCGCGCACTGTATCATCATAAGCATGATGGCTGCGCTGTACACTGCATACAAGACAGCAGCCAGCCATTGTGCATATTCCGTAGCTAAGAACGGTAGCAGTAAAAACGAGGTTATGGCAAAGGGAAACACGATGCGGTAAGCGCTTACCACATTCAAGCGCAAATTCTTGAATTGCCATAATGCCAGTACCGATACGGCTGCCACCAACGCACCTAACATTGAAAGTACGTTAACAAGCGACCCTACCTGTGGGACTCCGATGGCAAGCGAACGCATGATGCCGGTGCATATGCCCAGCGCCCCTACGCACAGTGCGCTACGCCAATAGTCGTGCAAGACGCGTCGGTATACTTGGGGGTGTTCGCGGGGTACGTCTTCAAACATAGGTTG
>JAEWYG010000064.1 GCA_023395755.1 Actinomycetes bacterium
CCAAGCGCGGAGCATAGAGTGAAGCCTCCCCCATCACCTGATCAATCAATTCAGGAAACGTGTGCTCAATTTCGTCGGTACCCCACGCGGCCGACGAACATACGCGCTCAAATTCCAGCAGTTTGAGGCTCTCTTCGATAGCTTTGCCGCCCCCGCGTACTGCAACGTAGCCCATCTAGCACACCACCTTTTCGGCCACAAGCGTCACATGCGAACTGCGCGGTATAGCAACTATGCACCCTTCTGCATCTACCAACACAATCTCAATACCACAGGGGAACTCGTCACCACGTTCGGCACGAGCGCGCACCCAATCGCCACGGTCTACTGCAAAACGGTTCACATCCTTCACTCCCGGTCCGCGCACTTCGACAATCTGCAACGTTGACCCAGTCTCAGCCAAAGCCTCTTCCGTCGCTGCTAAACGCATACATCCTAAGATCACCGTCGCGCCCTTCTCGGGGGAAACGAGCGTACCGCGACACGCTTCGGAAATGCTGCCAGCAGCCATCTGAGCATCGGCACGTCTTGGCACGATAACAAAATCGGCCTCACGCGCAGAAAGCCGCAACGCGTGCGTCTCGCTGGTCACGTAGTTAGCGGTTACGTCGGACTCTGCATCGACCACACAGAACGTCACCGCCTGATCCACAAATAACTTCACCAAAGCCTCAAGGGCGCCGTCCAGTGCGAGGGGCCGAGCCGCATTTTCCTCGATTGGTTCAACCTGATGCACTGTTCCCGGATGTGCAAATGCATCGAGTACGCTACGAAAAGCCCTCTGCATATGGTGCAGCTGGGCGCTCTCTGCAATCATCATGCTGTCTCCACCTTCATCGTCGAAAAATCAACCTTCGTTGCTGCGACAAGAAGTGCTTCTTCTGCCTCACGTTTTTCAATGCGAAGCAATTCCTCCTTCAAACGAGCATCCCAGCGCGCCGAACGCACGACACCACCCACCCCCGAGAACGCCGCGTCAGCTACCGCAAGCTCGTAAGCACGACAGCGATCGCTACCTAGCACGAGCCCTAGGCCCACGGTATCGTCTATACGTACCCGACACGATGTCATAAGTGCTTCACCAAGGTAAAACAAGCTTCGCTGTGCCGTCTCGCGAACCTTCACCATAACCAGCTCCTCACGTGGCTCATCGAGCACTTCAATAGCACGGGAGCCCACTTCGCTTTCCACCTCGCATACCAGAGATCGGACCAACGAAGGATCACCTTCCACCAAAGCTCGTGTACGCTCATACCGTCTCATCTTGTTAGTAACGTTCCTTCCTAATTAATAATTCCCTGCTTATCGCCAAAACATCGAACGCTCTCACCTCAACAGGACACGGCTTTCGGAATAGAGCATCAGCGTTGCACGATATAGCGCTTACGTAGACGTGTTGCTATTACCTCCAGCACCACCGCCACTGCCAAGCACAAGTACACAATGAGCCCGACCTCATGAATGTTGTAATAGAAACTACCCGCCAAAAACAGCTGGTAGCCAATACCACCTGCTCCTGCAACTGCCCCTACCGCGACGGCATTCACGAAGTTAATCTCGAAGCGAATAAACGTCCATGACAGCATCTCGTTTATCTTTTCGGGTACTACACCCTGAAACACCACGTGCCACCACGTTGCACCACTCGCTCGTAACGCCTCAACAACGCCGGGATCAACCTCTTCGAAGCTTTCTGAGTAGGCCTTCACCAAGTAAGCGACACCGTGAAACAAGAGTCCTATCACGGCCGCCTCAGGTCCTAGCCCGATAGCCACCGAGAACACCAAGACCCATAAGATGGTGGGTACCGCGCGAATCACCGACATAATTACCTTGATAACATTGCTTATACCCTTACTTGAAAGATTCGATGCCGCGAGTAGCCCCAGCACGAAAGCAATAACGGCTCCGATAAAGGTGGTTAACAGTGTCAGCGCCAGGGAGACAAATAACCCCTCTACCACATCGGGCAGGGTAAAATGGCCCGCCAAACCTGGCTGCAGCATCATGGTGACGAAGTCGCCTGCGGCAGCACTCAGTGCCTGCATAAAAGGAACCTTACCGTAATTCATCGTTACCAGCGCAAACACACTCACAAGCGTCAAGGTGCCTAGTGTCAGGCACAGCACCGTGTTCGGCTTGCTTGCTATACGCGTTTTAATCTTGCCCGACCGCGTTCGTTGTGCACCGGGAATACCGCACTTCGCTCGGTAACCAGTCATATGATTTGCCTCCTCACATAATTCGATACCAGTTCGCAGGCAATACATACGACAATAATGGACAGCACTACCAATCCCGCTACGTCATAACGGAAGCTTTTGTAGTACACGTCAAACACGAACCCAATGCCGGTACCCGTCAGAATGCCAATAAGAGTGACATCGCGAATATTTGTCTCAATCATGTAAAGCACCCAGCTGACTACTGCCGTAATACTCAATGACACGACCGCCTGCGTTACGATCTGCCCGTAGGTAGCCCCCGCCGAACGCAGAGCTTCAACCGGCCCTTCACTCATCTCATCAATACTTTCCAGAAAACAACGTGTCAGATATCCAAAACTGGTAAGGAATAAGGCGAAAAATCCGGTGAACTCACTTTGCTTAAACGAAAATAGCAGGATGAAAGCCCAGGCCACAACCGGTATATTACGAAAAAGTGACGCAATGCCGCGTACCGCAAAAGAAACCGGCCCGCCCACTCCAACAATGCGAGACCCAAGCACCGCGCAAATATAGGCCAAGACCGCCGCCGTGCAACTGGAAGCGATAGAGGCCAAAATAGTCGAACCCAAAGCGGGCAGGATGGTGCCAAGCTTTTCGAGGGAGGAGAAGGAGGGAACGAATTGCGTCACCATCCATACAAACCCGCCTGGGACTTCGAGAATTGCCTGAAAAAAATTGAAACCGACATAGCTACTAGAAAGCGCACCCAATGCCACAAACATCAGCGCTGCAACCACAAGAGAAAACGTACGCCTGCGGAAGAACGACCCATCGTAGTTACCTCGAGTCGTATCGCCCCGAAATACACTCGGCAGCAGACGCACTAACTTCGCCACGCGCTCCGTCATGCCGCATCCTCCTTGTTGGCAGGTGGTGCGTCAAAACGATGCCCCGCTTCAATGAGGCTACTTTGCCAAGGGCTCCCAGCCGTCAAGGTAGCGTCCGCTTTAGCCTCGTCAGTACCGTAAATATCAGCAATCGCAGCCGCATCCAAATCATTCGGTGCTCCGTCGAATACCACTTGGCCACCTCTGAGTCCCACAATGCGATCAGAAAACTCAAGCGCAAAATCAACCTGATGCAAATTCACCAAACATGCGATACCTAACTCGTCTGTCGCCCAACGCAAGTGCTCCATAACAGTACGTGAAGATTTGGGGTCTAAGCTAGCAATGGGTTCGTCTGCCAAAATAAGCAGCGGATCCTGCACTAACGCGCGAGCAATACCTACGCGTTGTTTCTGTCCGCCAGACAACTGGTCGGTGCGCGTATAGGCGAAATCAGCCAAACCTACTTGGTCCAAAATATCAAACGCACGGCGCTTCTCATCTTCTCGATAGTGACCCACCATGCCAGCAAGGGTCGACCGATAGCCCAGTCGTCCATGCAGTACATTCTCAATAGCCGTGGCTCGATATACCAGGTTATAGTGCTGAAACACCATACTGATACGACGGCGCGTCTGGCGCAGAGCGCGACCACGCTCGCGGGTTATCTCTCGTCCGTCGAACACAATCGAGCCCTGCGAAGGATCGATAAGGCGATTCACGCAGCGCAGCAGCGTAGACTTGCCGGCTCCCGACGAACCAATAATGCTTACAAACTCACCGTGTTGCATACTTAAGCAAACGTCGTTCAGCGCCTTCGACCAGCCGTCGTAGGTTTTCGACACACCCTGCACCTTTAGCAGCAGATCTTCTTGTCGCAGCACATTCACCGGCGAACCGGGAACCACCTGCGAAACCGCTGGTTCACTGGCAAGGTTTCGGCCCGATCCCATTACGCTGCGCCACCCAACTTGCGAACGGGCTCATACCAATCGTCGTTCGTCTTCACAAAACAGGTTTTCTCGGAATCCTTTTCAAAAATGCCTTTGGCGCTCTCGTCATCGGGATCGACGAAAATCTTCGGATCGTTCGCTACCTTATCGGAGCAGAAGTAGTCAATAATCTTCGTGCGCTCGTCATCGCTGAGTGCTTCTTCGTTGAAGCAGATAGGGGCATTCAGAACAGGAGTGATGGAAATGATAGTAAACTGCTTACCACGCACGGTATCGAAAGGTGCCTCAGCATCAGCTTTGGCGCGATACACAGCGCCCACCGAGTTTGCCTCGCCAGATACCAGATCGAGATACATATCTACATCAACATCATCAAACGCAGCAACATCAGCATCACCCGACAACAGATTTACTGCCGAACCTTGGTGGGAGTTACCGAAAAGCACCTCGGAGAAGAATTTACCTGTCTCAAGTAACTCATCGGAACCGCTCAAGCCAAACTCTTCCACAATGCCACTCGACGGCACCTTAAAGCCCGAAGTTGAGGTGGCCGACACAAAAGAGAAAGATTTACCCTTAATGTTCTTTAGGGAATAGCTACCGCCACTTTTGTACTGATCGGCATTTTCCGTGGCAACACAGATACGACTGTAATAGCAAGCACCATCTAGCTTGCCATCCTCATCGCTATTGGTGAAAGCAGCTTGAACCTTAGGATTCTTTTTGTTGGCCTGTACATATCCTTCGGCACCCAGCAGTGCCATTTGTGCCTTGCCCGAGGCGATAGCTTCGATGGCTACGTTGTAGTCGGTCGTGGTTAGCAGATTGGCCTTCCGTCCGCATGCCGCTGTAATTGCGGCGCCGATTGCCTCGCGAGACGACGTTAAGTCGGCTGAGGAGTTGTCGGGCAGCCATACCATCGTCAAAGGATCGGAAGAGGCCGCAGCGTCGTTGGTACCTTTACTGGGTTCCGCACCGGCCGTTGCACCGGAGCCACCCGCCGCACACCCCGTCATCATACCCAACACGCCCGCCATAACAGCAACCGCACTACCCGCCACAAACTGCCTTCTGCTTGATTATTCGCACGCAATAGCACCGGTGCTCGCAGGGTGGCTTGCACCGGTGTTTTCATTTGGAGCACCGCTCGA
>JAEWYG010000172.1 GCA_023395755.1 Actinomycetes bacterium
GCGAGCCTTGCGCTACGTCGACGATAGCCATCACGAGCGATAACGGCAGCAGCGCGAACAGCACGGCACGCGTCATATCCGTCCAGAAGTTGCCCAAGCTCATCTTTCCCTCGCTGACAATGCCACGGAACAGCGCGAACAGCACTGCCATGCCCACAGCGGGCGTCACGAAATTCTGCACCGTCAGGCCGAGGGCCTGAGAGAAATAACTGAGCGCCGATTCGCCGCTGTAAGACTGCCAGTTCGTGTTCGACACGAAACTCGCTGCTGTATTGAACGCGAGGTGCCAGGAAAGACCCGGCAAGCCTTCGGGGTTGAACGGCAGGATGCCTTGCAGCATCAGAATAGCGAACAGGCCAACGAACGACACAACCGAGAACACCAGTGCGTTCACCAGGTAGCGCTTCCAGTTCATGCCCTCGTTCTTGTCGATGCGCACACCGCGGTAGATGAAATTCTCGACAGGCACGAGCACACGTGACAATACAGTCTTCTCGCCCGCCATGACTTTATTGAGGTAACCAGACAGCGGCAACGCGAGCGCAATAAGCAGCGCCATATACGCCGCGTATTCGAACAACTCTTCCGTCATTGCTCATCACCTCCCTTGAGCAGGATGTAGAAAAGATAGAGCGTCACTGCCACGCTCAATCCCCCGACTAGGCCGGTTACGAGTTCCATCAGTTTCCTTCCTTGTTCTCTGAGCGCCCGCGACCCTCGATGGGCGCGCGGGCAGACGTATCCGATAAAACGTCTTAGAGAATACGGGGAAACAAATAAGGACACCGTTAAAGTGCCCCAAGGAGTATTAAGATGAGATTAATTCAGGTGCGACGACGCTGCCGAAAGAAGGCAGAAAGCGCGTTATACCCGGGCCTTCTCCTCCACCTGACGAACGCGCCAACGCGTTAGGTCGCCAACCAATTCAAGGTCGAGCGGTTTGTCGAGGGGAAGCTGCAAGGCGCCTTTACTGGTCTTATAGCCTTTGAGGCGATCCGCAAACGACACCATAGCCTCAGAGCCGGGGTAAATGCCTATATGCTTCTTGAACGCGGCGAAGTGGATAAGGTTCTCCCCTTGCCAGAACGTGGGCATACGCCACGATATCTTCTCTATGGCATCGGGTGCTGCCTCGCGTATAGTGAAGCGCACGCTTTGCAGCAGCGGCTGCACCTCGTCCGGCTGCTCGACGATATACTCGTCCACTTCCGAAAGATCGACACAGAAGTGGTCTTGATTGGTATTTGTAAAAGTACGGTCGCACCGAGGGCATGTCCACATGGCTATTGATCCCATCTTTGGACGAATCGGCCACAGAAACGCAGCCTGAGTGTAGAAGTTGCGAACATGATAGTACGGGCAGCACTGTAAGCCAACAGCTGTCCCGAGACCGTAGACCAACTGACAGAGAGCCAGGCAACAAAAAAGCGCCTAACGGCGCCGAAAAATTAACTGGCGGAGGAGGAGGGATTCGAACCCTCGTTACCCGGGTTACGGGTAAAACGGTTTTCGAGACCGCCGCATTCAACCACTCTGCCACCCCTCCGCGTGGGGTAGACCGCTTCGGTTTCCTATGCGGCCTTTGAGGCTTCGACGAATAATACCCATCGGATAAAACAATTCATCTTTACAATCTCGCGTTAAAACGCGGGGTTTTTCTGGCGGAGAGATAGGGATTCGAACCCTAGGTACGCTTTTGGCGCACACACGATTTCCAATCGTGCACCTTCGGCCAGCTCGGTCATCTCTCCGCGTCACTAAAAACAGCATGATCGTATCAGAAACGCTCATGCAGCAGCTACGTAGTATACAACAGCTCAAGTACCGTCACAAGAAGATCATGATGCAAAAAAGATGCTCACCGAATATTCAGTGAGCATCTTTCTCCTTACTTCAAAACAAAAAACTTTTGCGTTAACCTAATTTGCAGCTTCGGAAGGTTGTTGAGATCCTGAATTACTGCCCTCTGTCGGTTGGTTGGTAGAAGCATCGCCACTCGCATTACTCTGATTATTTTCCGTCGTGCCTTGGTTGGTGCCATCTGTCGTAGCCGTTCCAGATCCCTCCGTATTAGTGGGTGCTGGATACTTAGACATATCTACCGCATAGGGAAGACCCGCTGGCATCTCGTTGATTTTAATATCAGCTTTTTCCTTATATTCAGCAAGCCAAGCCTTAAATGCTTCGCTCTGCTTTTGTTGCTTCAGCGACGACTTAATAGTGGTCAAGAACTCGGCTGGTATCTGATCAATACTCGTGATCTTCACCGTTTCAGTACCGTCAGCACTCTTCTCCTTGGGGGCGTTAAACACATCGGTACACTTAATAATATGGATGCCATACTTACTGGTTACTAAACCACTTACTTGGTCTTTTTGTAAACCATTAAGTGCATCGGTATATTCAGTAACAAATTGGCTCATCTTATCCCAACCAACATCGCCACCCTTACTGGCGCTGCCATCCTTAGAATATTGTTTCGCAGCTTCAGCAAAGTCAAGCTGACCGGCGTTGATTTGATCAAGTACATTTTGAGCAGTTGCTTCATCACCAGTTTCAAACAGGATATGAGACGAGCGCTTTGCGCCATCATAAGCGGAGGCGTACATCTGCGAGTATTGCAGCAAATCTTCCTGGCTAGGTTCTTCATCAGAGGCAAAACTCTCAGAGAATTTCTTCTGAATAAGCTGATTTTCTATCATCTCACGATACTTATCTTCCGTGTAACCAGCCTGAGAAAGAGCTGCTTTCCACTTCTCATCATCGTTATCGAACTGAGCTTTCGTGCTACTAATGATGGCGTCAACTTCTGATCCATCGACCGTAATATTCTTCTCCTTAGCCCCCTGCTTAATCAGCTCTTGTTGGGAGAATGAGTCGATCATCTCCTCGCGCACCGAAATGGGGGTCATACTATTTTCAGCAAGCCATTTACCCCAAGCGTCTTCGGTATCCGCACCCATTTGGCTACGGATACTTTCGATCATAGCCGTTACGTCATCCTCGGCTACTTCAGATCCATTGACCGTAGCCGCAATACCACCCGTTGTAGCGCTGGAAGTACCAGCTGACGTACAGCCAGCCAAGCCCCAGACACACGTTGCAGCTAAACTCGCAACGCATACGGCTTTTATGATGTTCGCAGTCTTCATAGAACCCTTCCCTCGAACATGCCGGCTCAAGTACTGCCAAGCATGAATACGTTACTATGAGCTGTATTCTCGCACACCCACCAAATGAGGCTGATACGATGCACAATAAGCCCACTTTCGATTCATGAACCCCGAACGTATTGAGAAAGGTACAAAGGAGCTTATAAAAAAGCCGCCGGCTCTTCAACCGGCGGCGCTCACTTAATTTTTATTTGCCTTCTTACGTTCAACGGACGAGAGAATTCGCTTGCGCAAACGAATATTTTGCGGCGTTACCTCTACCAGTTCATCATCTTCAATATATTCAAGTGCTTCTTCAAGCGTAAAGGTAACGGGAGGCACCAACTGAATGGCTTTATCGGCACCGGACGAGCGCTGGTTACCCAACTGCTTCGACTTAGCCACGTTAACTACCATATCGCCTTCCTTAGCCGACTCACCCACAAGCATGCCTTCATAACATTCTTCACCAGGGGAAACAAATAAGCGGCCACGCTGCTGAAGTGCATCGAGAGCATAAGCGACGCTTTTTTCCGTCGCCATAGCAATCATTGAACCGTTCTTACGGCCTCCAAAGTCGCCACGGAATGGGCCGTACTCACTAAAGTGATGAAACATAACAGCCTCACCACGCGTTACATTAAGAAGACGAGTACGTAAACCCATCGTGCCACGCGAAGGAATTTTAAACACTACGTGGGTAGATTCACCACGTTGGAACATATCAGTCATTTCGCCACCGGCGCTGCCGAACACTTCAATGGCTTTACCTGCATACTCGCTCGGTACATCCACTGTCGCTTCTTCAATAGGCTCAAGCTTATTGCCCTTGTCATCTTTTTTGATAATAACGCGCGGGCGTCCTACCTGAAATTCAAAACCCTCACGACGCATAGTCTCCATCAGCACAGAGAGATGAAGTACGCCACGACCCGCAACTTCAACACCTGATTTATCCTCAAGCTCCTGAATACGCATGGAGATATTACTCTCCGCCTCACGCATAAGACGCTCTTTCAGCTGACGAGCACCCACAATATCACCTTCACGGCCAACAAGAGGACTCGTGGAGGCCTCAAACACAATAGCCATCGTAGGCTCTTCAACTTGGATAGGATCAAGGCGCACAGGGTTTTCGCGGCTGGTAACCATGTCTCCGATATCGGCATCGTCCACGCCCACTACAGCTACAATGTCACCTGCGTGTACTTCCTGCTGCTTCTTCTTACCTAATTCTTCAAACGTAAACACTTCTTTAATAGTGGTGTTATAACGGGTTCCATCATTCTTAATAACAAGAGCTTGTTCACCTTTATGGATGGTACCCGAATACAGGCGTCCCACACCAATACGACCGACAAAGCTAGAGTGGTCTACGGTACATATCTGGAGTGCCACCGGACCATTCGGTTCGCAGTCGGGAGCCGGTACCTCATTGAGAATAGTCTCAAGCAACGGAATCATATTCATATTCTCGTCATCAGGCGCAAAGCGCGCATAACCATTCATAGCGGAAGCGTAAATTACTGGGAAATCTAACTGAGTGTCCGTAGCCTCTAGCTCAACCATAAGGTCGAATACCTCATCGACCACCTCTTCGGGACGGGCACCCGGTCTATCAATTTTATTAACAACGACAACGATGCGCATACCCTGAGCCAAGGCATGCTTTAGAACAAAGCGGGTTTGGGGCATAGGCCCCTCAAAAGCATCGACGATAAGTAGAGCGCCGTCAGCCATATTTAACACGCGCTCCACCTCACCACCAAAGTCGGCATGGCCTGGCGTATCGATAACATTAATTTTCACATCGTTATAGGTAACAGAAATATTTTTCGACAGGATAGTAATGCCACGTTCGCGTTCCTGATCATTACTATCTAGAACACGCTCTTCTACCTGTTGGTTCTCACGAAATACTCCACTGGAATACAGTAGGCGATCAACCATCGTAGTTTTACCGTGGTCAACGTGCGCAATAATAGCGACGTTACGGATGCTTTCTTGTTTCATACGACTTCTTTCTGGTTCTCTTTGTCTGTTCTTACTTACTGATAATAGGTAGAGGGTGATGTTCTATACCCCCTTCCGGCGAATCCGGAAAATAACCGTTACTTTGTCCGTTCATAAGCGGAAAGGCTACCGGTCGTGGTGCTGAAATGCGGTCACTCCAAATCTTTTAACTCATCAGCCAACCGACGCTGCTCTGCGTTCAGTTCGGCGATGTGCTCATTCAGTGTTGCGATGCTTCGTTGAGAAGAAACGATTTGGACAATACCCCATACTGTAGCAGCACCAGCGATACCTGCAATAAAACCCAAGATACCAAAAGGACGTCTTCCGGCAAGCAACGCAACAATGGCGCCAATAGCTGTCATTGCAATAGCATTACGGCGCTCATCCATAGATACGTCGCGTTGTTTCACCAGCTGAGTACGTGCTGCTTGTATTCCAGCGATACGAGCTTCCACTTGACTTGCCGCAGAATAACTCCGAGAGGATGCAGAAGAAGTACCCGATGTTGCGGTGCGTGATGCTCCTCTACGAGCACCTTTACCGCTGGTAAGGTATTCATAAGCTTCCTGCAAGTTTTTAAACTGCTCGGTGGCCCGGTCCTGAAGCTTTTTATTTGACGCAAAACGGTCAGGATGCAAAATTTGCACCGTCTCTTTGTACGCTATCTTGATATCCTCAGACGTAGCCTCATCGTCCAAACCCAAGATACGCAACGCTTCAGTTCGGTTCATCGCTCCCCGCATGGTCGTGATCGTTTTCCGAGGCAGTATACTACCACGTCGCCACACAATGAGCCCTCCACACAGGGTAGCGACACAGAATGTACGTGGGCTAGTGTTCACATAAGGTCATCAATCGTACAAGAATTTGCCATCCATAAACTACAAGGGGAACAAGGAGGAGAACACTTACTATGAGTCCCATAAGGTCGATTGGGTCACCTGTAATATATGTCGAGGGTATCGTTCCCGTAAATATAAATACAGGGCCCATAGAAAGAATGTTAAAGCCCGCGTGTAAAGTCACTACCACCCATAAATTACCAGTACGAAAAAACACGGCTGACATAATAAATCCGAAGAAAGTGGCTTGTATGGCTTTCATAGCAAACTGCATAATCATCACTTCATTGAGCGATATATCAAGAGGAACACTTGTTACATGCAGAAAGCCAAATATGAAAGCCGATATGATAGCCCCCATAAGCGCAGAGTTTCTCTTACCCTCCATACGCAAAGCATCAGCAAACCCACAGGAAAGAACACCGCGAAAGAAACCTTCTTCAAATAATCCAGTGACCACACACAACGCCATAAAAAGTACGATATTACTAATTGAAACAAAGGTAGGTACTACCAACACAGGAGACCCCGCATCGGATACTTCTCCCAGTATCCCCAAGACAGCAACAATACCAACAAACAAACCGTTGGCAAGTAGCAATGCCGTCACAAACAAAAAATTCCGTTTGTGATAGGTACTCTTTCGTTCTTCTTTAAATGCGCATTTATACCTGAATGACAATACGGTAGATTGGGTTATTGCTAGTAATATCAGTATACTTACAGCCAAAAGCGCTGTTTGTAAAAAAGTTTGTTCTAAAGTACCAGATGGAACTACAGTAAAACATACTCCGGTAACGATGGTTGCAAAAGCAACAAACGTGAGAGGGTGACGATTGCGAGTTCTTAGAAAATTCATACATCAAGTATAATCGATAGCTTACTGGCTACGACAACGAGGGAGCCTATGTCACCAGATAATGGTTATCACCCAGCAAAGATAAGTACAGCCGGAATAACCTCATTCTCTCTTAAAATCATTGCCATTATTGCCATGACAATGAATCATACGGCTAATATCTTTTACGACGTACTTCCCTTCCCCGCCCTCTGTGTACTATACGGTGCAGGTGGTCTCACATTTCCCATAATGGCTTTTCTTTTGGTAGTAGGATATCTCCATACCTCAAACGTGAAGAAATATGCGGTTCGGCTCGGCCTGTTTGCTCTGGTAGCACAGATACCTTACGGATTATTTCTCTCTCCTATGGGAAATGTGCTTATTACTCTTCTTATTAGCTTAGGTATCCTATATGCCGATGATCACATTAAAAACCGTGCTATTTTCTGGGTCTTGTTCACTGTCGCCACCATAGGAAGCCTTACATGTGATTGGGGCTTTATCGGCGTAATTATGGTATACCTATTCAAAGTGCTTCGGGGCCAGCGTGGTGCTGTTGCGGTGCCAGTAGGAATTGCTATCGCTGCTTTAGGTTTTCCTACGTTAGGAAACCTCATAACAGAAGTAATGAGGGTAAACGACTGGTACTACCTTCCTCAAGCGCTCTATCCTTTTATTGGATGCGCTTTCACTATTCCGTTACTATCAAGCTACCAAGGAGCGCGCGGTAAACCGTTAAAGTGGTTTTTCTACGCCTATTACCCCGCACATATTGCAGTACTTGGTATGACATATTTATTTACATTTGGCCAAATGCCCCAATTTTAGTGTGCGATAGTCTACATGCTTGTTGTGCCAAATTAAATCACCTTCCTCTAATTGTGACGACCTGAACAATCATCATTTTAGACGGAAGGTGATTTTGTATAAACTTCTGTCGCGCACCCGCATAGCGGGTGGTGTATATCTCGCACGTTCTGCGTGTTCGACAGGCTAAAGCCTTTATGAAAAAAGCCGACAAAGTCGGCTTTTACATTAATGGTGGAGCATAGGGGGATCGAACCCCTGACCTACGGCTTGCAAAGCCGTCGCTCTCCCAGCTGAGCTAATGCCCCATTAGGTGTCACACAATAATACTACATGCAACAGTTGCACCTTTTTCGGAAACTAATAAACGCTCCACCGGCTAACTCGGCTCACGGTGGAGCGTTTATCGCAAAAAAGTGGTGGGCCCGAATGGATTTGAACCAGCGACCTCACGCTTATCAGGCGTGCGCTCTAACCAACTGAGCTACGGGCCCGTAAAAAAGTGCCTGAACAATATACCCCGGAAACGATTTTTGATCAAGCCCTTTTTGAAAATAATTTTGGTTGATTGTAGGTTGATGGTTGAGGGTTGATTGCATTCGCAATCTGGACACTGCAATAGCAACCTGGACATTCAGAGTTATGGAGCGCTTCTATGAGTGGATGTGGCCTCAGGGCCGTCC
>JAEWYG010000251.1 GCA_023395755.1 Actinomycetes bacterium
CCCCAACACTATTCAAAAGCGTCGCCCTCCCTCGACTACGAAAGAACATCACGCTCAAACGCCGCTCGCACATCACTAAAAGATATCGCCTGCCTCTCCTTGCAAAATCTGTACCTAATTCTTACCACTCCATAACCCACCCTTTTCCCATTGTTTACGCGCGACAAATACGATAGGTTGCGCCCTCCTGTTCTTCGCCAAACGAAGGCACGAAAGACAAACCGACCGAATCCAGGGACAATCGAAAGGACACTATGGAATCCCTCGAAACTGTATATGACCATGGAAAGTTTGGCGTCTCGCGCCGATCATTCCTCAAAATGGCAACCGTTGCCGGAATAAGCGCGGCTGGGGGCATGCTCGTCTTTCCGAACCAGCAGGCAAACGCCACCTTCACACAGCCGACAGACCCACAGTGGCCTGCTCTCAACGGCAACAAAGTGCGTTTCACCGTGCATAGCGACACGCATTTTACCTGCTGTGATGTAGAGAAGAAACTGCCCTTCGCCTTTGAGAACATCTACCATGCCGTGCCCGATTGCGCTGCGCATGTTTTCGTTGGCGACTCGGTGAACACTGGCACGTCAACTGAATTCGACGCACTCGTAGCAAGCGCAAACGTGGCCATCAAGAAACCGGCGTTGTTCGTTATGGGAAACCACGAATTCGGTGTGGGCGGCAGCCCCCTTGAGGGCAACGCCGTGACAAACTTCAAAAACTTCTTGTCACGCCTAACCACCCCTGATGCTTACCAGAAGCCAAGCGGTACATTCGAGGGGAAGCTGAACATACATACTGAAATAGGTGGTTATCACGTGATAGCTGCCAGCTGTGGTCGCGGCTACTGGTATGGCGACACTACGTACGACGACGACGGAATAACCCCCATCACCATTCTCGACTGGATGAAGCGCGAGATCGCCGCTGCGGCAGCAGCCGACCCCAGCGGCACCAAACCGATCTTCTTCATGACGCACCATCCCTTCCCTGACACGGTTTGGTACTCTCCCACCTCATTTAACGCGGGATGGATTGGCGACTACGGTGCTGCAGACGATCGCAATTCCAAGAAGTTCTACAACGAACTGAAGGCGAACTACCCTCAGCTTATTCACTTCTCGGGGCATACCCACATTCCCGAAGAAGACCCCCGCTCCATCTTTCAAGACACCGACGGTTTCACTCTGGTACAAACAGCTACGTTCGGCGACAACTTTTGGATGCGCGGTGGCAAGGATACCGACGGTTACGACAGAAACGGCTCTACCGGAGGCCACCCCTCCAACGGATACGATGCGAGCCAATGCCTCCTCGTAGAAGTGGATACCGCAAATAATCATGAAGTCACTATCCGTCGCATGGACTTCCGGCAGGGAGACTATCGGGGAGTTCCCTGGACATTTAAAGTATCCGACAAATCCACCTGGAACTATACGCATACTGGCATGGAAGCACGCAGCCTACCTCCCGTCTTAGAAGAAGGCGCAACAGTGCGCATACCCACCGACTCCATCACGCAGACCGGGGCATCGTTTACTATCGCAGCCAGCAATATCAAACCCAACACATCAGGCCTCGCCGACGATGTAGTAATGAGTTACCGCATTGTCGTATTAGACGCTCACGGAGGCGAGGTCTATCACGCCTGCTTTATGTCCGATTACTATAACGCCCCTGTTAACCAGCCCGCCGAATTCACCCGTCCCCTATTCGGCGCGTCACTTGCGCCCGAAAGCGCCTATAGCCTGAAAGCGTATGCCCGTAACCCCTGGGAAAAAGAAACGTTTATCGGCGAAGTTATCTTCACCACTGCAGGCGGAGAAATCATCCCTGCAACGCCCCTACTGTCGATTGACTTCTCGCAAGGTTCTGCAGCCGATTTGTCCGAGACACCTCATGCCGCAACCTCATTCGGCAACCCAGTGTTTGAAACCGTCGAAGATTTCGGTTGCCAGGTGGCTGTCTTCGACGGAACGTCGGCCGCCTTCGGGTACGATTTTGCACTCGAAGATTTCGCCAAGTTAGCAACCTCCACCACTGCCGAACTGCTTATGCAGTTCACCGCTAAACCGAGCTCAGGCTATACCGACATCTTTTCCTGCGGGCAAGGCGGCGGACAATGGCTGGAATACTATCCATCGGGCAAGTTACATTATTACTTTACCGATGGCTCAACCAGCGTATCCACACCTGTTGAGCCGGGAGTGTGGACACATATTACAGCCACCTATGACGGAACTGCCATCAAGCTGTACAAAGACGGAGTGCTAGCCGGAGAAACAGCCGCAACGGGAACCATCGCCGCACCGACCGCTTCGACACTGCGCTGGTACATCGGCGCCGACTGCAACAGCAAGGGAGAACCCGAAGCGTTCAGCCCCGCGAAGGTCGCATTCGCAAAACTAACACACGGCACCGTAGCAACCGCCGAAGACGTAGCTGCGAACTACCTAACCTGCGCGCCATCAGCCATCGAGCTGCCGGAAGTAGGCGCATTTGGAACGCCCACCGTCGATGCGGTATGCGTTATCCCCACAGCAACGGCCACAACCTTGAATGGAACCACCCTCAATGCGGTACCGAGCGTCATCGACCCAGAAGGGAACCCCGTCGGCCTTTATCTTACATCAGTACCCCAGGGTGCCGTCACTCTTGCTGCCGCAGCAGCAAACGGGGCCACACTCTACTCCTTCATTCCCACCCTTGAGGGAAGCTATACCGTAACTTACCGCGCTGGTTACTCGCAAGCGTTCCTGGCGGTGCCTGTTGTGGCTGCCGCCATTAAACCCGACCCCAACCCAACACCCAATCCTAAGCCCGAGCCTGACCCAACACCCGAACCGAACCCTACGCCCTCACCCAACCCTTTACCCGGAGGCAATGCTGGCAGTGGCACCGGCGGCTCCAACCAGGGAGACAACTCCAACGGGGGAAGCGAAACCGTCTCCTTTTATTCCAGTAACTCGAAGCTTGTTAAAACTGGCGACAACACTGATGCCACCGGTGTGCTGGTCGGGCTAATGGCTACCGCCGGAGCTGCTGCATGCGTAGCGCGAGGCTTTCTGAAAGGTGAGTTCTCCGAAAAGGACACCCACTAAGTATCATGAGAGCAAGAAGCCCCTTCGACATTTTCATGAACTTGTCGAAGGGGCTTTCGGATTTCTTAATTCAGCATCGAGCGTCCCCGATAACGGCAAACCCGCAAGGCTTAACGTTCCCAAAGACCGGATTTGCCACCTTCCTTCTTCAACAGGCGCACATCTTGTATCTCCATGCCACGATCGACCGCCTTACACATGTCGTATACGGTAAGACAAGCTACGCTGGCAGCAGTAAGAGCCTCCATCTCGATGCCTGTCTTTCCGGTAACACCGCACGTACACAGCACGTGAATACCGACCAGGCTGTCGGCACGCTCGCCTGCTACTACGGGCACGCACTCCACCTTCGCCTTCGTAATGTTTAGCGGATGACACATGGGAATAAGGTTACTGGTTTGCTTTGCTGCCATGACCCCAGCCACACGCGCACAGGCGAGTACATCACCTTTGGCGGCCTTCCCCTCCACAATTAACGCAAGCGTATCCGGGTTCATCGAGATAAAACCCTCAGCTACGGCGATGCGCTCGGTATCGGCCTTTTGCGACACATCCACCATACGTACGTCGCCCTGCTCGTCAATATGGGTAAGTTGTTGGTCGGTCATGCGTTGCTCCTTGGTTATTTTTAAGTGCACTAATTGGCATAGTGAGTCGCTGCGAAGAGCTGAAGGCCTTTACAGCGTCGGCAAATTCCGGCAGTCGTAAGGCTAACACAACATATCAGCCACCTATTTGAGACATGCCTCGCTCGGTTCCTACTTTGTCGTGGTGTTCATCGGGCTTAGCGCCCAGTGCTTCAGCAAACACCGCGCGTGCCGCAGCGTTAAGAGAAACCGACTCTCCTACAGCCGCAACTCCTTCAGCATCGACACGCAACGCAGCACGTAGATCGTACTCATCATCCGAGAACAGACAGGGGCGCAACTTGCCGTCTGCCGTCAGGCGCAGGCGATTACATTCGCTACAGAAATGGCGCGACAGCGGAGAGATAAACCCAACCGTGCCCTGCGCACCTGGAAATTCAAAGTAACGCGCCGGACCCCAACCAAGGGGGCTGTCTTTGCCAGCAGCCACCAATTCGTCCATTCCTGCTGCCCGCGCACGCTCGTTAATAATACCCAACAGTTCCTCGCTGGGAACAACATCCTGTTCTCCCCATCCACAGCCATCCACGCCCGAACTCTCACCCACCGGCATGTACTCGATGAAGCGCACGTGCAGCGGCCGGTCGATAGATAGTTTCGCAAACGCTAAGTAGTCTTGGTTCAAACTGCGCACCGCAACAGCATTGATTTTCACCGGGTTGAAACCCGCTTCAAGTGCGGCCTCAATGCCAGCAAGCGTCTGATCAAGCGAACCACACCGGGTAATCTGACGAAACTGATCCTCGTCAAGCGTATCGAGCGAAATATTCACCCGCGAAAGCCCAGCAGCTTTCAAATCATTCGCCATCTGCGGCAGCAGCACGCCATTGGTGGTCATGGACACATTTTCTATACCCGGCACGTCTGCAATAGAGCGCACTAAATCAACAACGCCCTTACGCACCAACGGTTCGCCTCCAGTAAGACGAACGCTGCGAATGCCCATGCCAGCAGCCACACGAACTGCCTGCTCAATCTCCTCAATACGCAAGATTTCGTCGTGAGCGAGCTGACTCACCCCTTCTTCGGGCATGCAATAAATACAGCGGAAGTTACAGCGATCAGTTAACGATATTCTCAAGTAGTCGATCACTCGACCATGACTATCTTTCATGAGGGGCCTTCCCTTCTCCTTTGAGGATATTATAGGGCATGGTCTTATACTTGCGAAGGGCAATTCTAACCTACCGTAAACTCATGCACGAAACCTCACTAACCTCATCAAAAGCTTAATTCAAATACGAAAGCATCTCTTCACAAAAGCCGCAGCTCATTTACGCTGACCTACCGCGAAACCAAATACACCTTGTCGGACGGGATACGCACCCAAAGTTCGTCACCCTCGCATGGTAACTCACCAGGAGCTGCCTGCAACTTGTCTACGCGCCAAAACAGATGCTGGTGCAGGTACTTCATCTCATCCTCATCGGCACCAACAGTAGGAGCCGCATCTTCAATGCGATCAAGAAAGCCCAACAATACCGTACGGTCAAAGCGGGAGTCACTCACCCGATCAACGCGCATACGATAAGCATTAGGCCCTGGGCCGTCAGCGCGCTCGAGGAAAAAGGCACGCACCCCCAGGTGCGTCACGTCACGCGGCACTTCCTGCATTGTCTCAATATCTACTCCCCATTTCGGTAGATGTACTCGATGCGGTGCAGCAAAGATTGCAGGCGTGGCATTTTTACAGCCTGACAGTTTTACGCCCGCAAGTGACTGTGGATTATTCACGAGGTCATCGCCAGAACCCGATTCCACAATACGTCCCGCTTCCACCACCGCAATGCGATCACAAAAACGCAATGCCTCATCAATATCATGGCTTACATAAAGTACCGTGCCATCATAGGCTTCAAAGAGACTAACGAGATTCTGTTCCAACACGCCTTTTAAATGAGCGTCCAAAGCACTAAACGGCTCATCCAACATAAGAATACCAGGACGCGCCGCCAACATGCGGGCCAGAGCCACACGCTGCTGCTGTCCGCCGGAAAGCTGTGCTGGGTAGCGCTTGTCAAAGCTCTCGAGGCCAAAGCGCTTAAGCTCGGAGGCTATGATGCTATTGCGATCACCGCGGGCGATCTCACGCCCAATTCCTGCACCTACGTTTTCGGCAACCGTCAAATTTGGAAACAGCATGTAATTTTGAAACAACAGTGCAGTCTTTCGCTGTTGCGGCTTGAGATTAATACGTCTCTCAGAGTCGAAGAACACCTGACCATTCACCACAATTCGTCCTTCGTCGGGCGTTTCGATGCCCGCGATGCAACGCATCGTTAAGCTCTTCCCACACCCCGATGCACCCAAAAATCCCAGAGTCTCGGCTTCGGCTGAAAAAGCTACGTCTAACGTGAATGACGAAAATCGTTTTTTGATATCTACTTCAAGGCTCATGCGCCCACGCCCCTTCGATATTTCGTGGTGCGCCTACCCCAGAGATTAATGAACAATATAACAACAAAGCTGAACACCATAATAACGACGGTCCAAAAAATAGCTACGTCTATGTTGCCGTTCATCCATTCGAAGTAGATAGCGATAGGCACCGTACGCGTAATACCCAGATAATTGCCTGCCAAAAATAGCGTAGCACCAAATTCGCCCAAGGCACGCGCAAACGAAAGCACCGTCCCTGCAGCGATAGAGCTCCACGAAAGAGGCAACATCAATTTAAAGAATATCTTTGCGTTACTCCACCCCAACGTACGAGCAGCATCCAGCATGTTTGGATCGAGGTTCTCAAATGCACCACGTGCGCTGCGATACATCAAAGGAAACGCTACTACCACCGCCGCCAATACCGTTGCCTGCCAGCTAAAAATAAGCGGAAAGCCAATATCCATAAACCACTGCCCCACCGGCGTATTCTTACCAAATGCAAGCAGCAGCAAAAAGCCGCACACAGTGGGCGGCAAAACCATAGGAATCGTAAAGATAGAATCGGCAATATCCTGCGCACGCGCGGGAATACGCAAGCTGAAGTATGCAGCCAAAAGCCCAAGGATGAAAATAAACACAATGGCCGTAAGCGTGGTCTTTAACGTTACCCATAGCTGGCTCATATCAATGCCAGCAAGAAACGCCATAAACGCATCCATACCGGTAAGCGGTGCAACTACCTGCACGTCAGAAGCAGAAGCAAGAGTACCAAAATCGGCATGGTCTAATTTCATATAAGCAGGATTGACAGGGTTGGTAACATCGGAACCATCCACGCCTACAACCGTGGCGTAGTACTGACCCGCCTTTAGTTCTTGGTCAAATTTAAAGAGCACACCCCGGTATTGCACGATTGAATCGCTTGAGAATATCCAGTTGCTTTCTCGCGACAGCACCGAGCCACCTTTAGCATTTGCGGCATCCAGAGCAATAAGAAGAGTTTTGAGATACGCCTGACTTTCCGAAGAACTTTCGTCGAAGCCAACCACTTGGGCAGTATGAGACGGTATGTAAACAACGATGCAGCTATCGGTAACAATAACAGCCATACTACCCGGCGCTGCGTTTGTGTAGTAGTGGTAGCCCACATAGCCTTCGTCCACTTCGCTGTTGCTTCCCACCTGAGCGCGAGAAAACCCTTCAAGGGCAAACGGACTTCCGGGAAGAGAGGCAGAAGCTCCGTCAGCATCTACCAACACCTCGCCATCGGCGATTGTGCTGTCCTGGGCGCCAACAGCACCCGACGATAGCGAGTCCGCTGTTGACATTGGTGTCGTTGCATCGCCCTCATCGTCGCCAGCGGCAAGCGCAGCCCCCGGTAAACAAGCGAGTATAAGCAAGGCCACGAGGGCTAAAGTGCCTATCCGAAAAGCAAGCACGCACACCGCCCGCAGCGGCGCTTCAACTCTATTGGCAAGATCGATCCCCATAGTCGTCCCTATCGCACGGAAAGGATGGGCTGCACGTGCGCCCATCCTTTTCCGCATATCGTACCTTATGTTCAGCGCGTTTAGCTTAGGAAACCAGCTCGAAGCCCCACTCCTGCCATGTCTTTATGGCCTGCGGGTCGGTCGTTGCCCAGTCGAGGAATGCGGAGGCAGCCTCAGCCTGCTTGGAATCCACACAGATTGCTGCAGGATAAACAATATTCTTATGCGTGTCGGCAGGTACGGTACCCACCACCTTCACGCCGCCGAAGCGGTACACGTCAGAGCTGTACACGAACGCCACATCCACAGCACCAGACTGAGCTTGCTTACATACGTTGCCCACCGAACTTTGCAGGTTCACCTTACCCGCCAAGGGCGTACCTTCATAGCTGCCACCCGTACCTGTAATGTCCTTGCCAGTCTTGCCACTAGCATCGGTATAGCAGCCCACGGTAGAGAGCGACTGATTAGCGTAATTGCCAGCCGGAACTGAATCGTCACCAATACCTACGGTGTAATTACCTGAAGCAATATCGCTGAGCGTAAGTTCTTTACCCGCCAAAGCCGAATTTTCACCCACTACCATAACCAAATCGTTCTTGAACATATCGAAGCGCGTGGCCTGATTGACGTAACCCTTCTCCACGGCCTCGTCCATCTTGCTCTTTGAAGCTGAGATGAGCACATCGGCATACGCTCCACCCGCTAGCTGCTCGTTCAGCTCACCGGAAGAGAGATACTGAGTGTCCTTAAAGGTAACCCAGCTATGATCTTTAGCATAGAGTTGCTGTACGGCATCCATAGCTTTTGAAAGCGAGTTTGCAGCAAACAACTGAAGCTCAACCGCCTCATGCTTTTCGTCCTTTGTCGGTTCTTGACTTTGCTGAGACTCGGACTTCTGCTCAGGCGCTGAGCAGCCTGCCAGCGCAAACGCACCCACAAGGGCGAACACACACGCGGCCGCTAGTACTATGCGAATATGCTTCTTCATTGATGTTCCTTCCCTGGTTTCCCTCGGCAAACCCATCATGTCAACCATGCAAACCCCCAGCATGCACTTTGTCGACGGATGAGTTGTCCTTATATTATTCTTTGAATAGTATATAGTCAACTGCAAATAGAAAGGCCGTACCTGTATGTATCACGATAAGGTGAGCCGTTAATGCGAGTTTCCACCTGCCTTTTGCGCGAGTTTCTAAATTTGCCCCACACGCCATTTTCCGATCTAACTCTTACTTTCACGCATAATTACAGAAGAGAGTGGCGGTTCCTTCCTTTGCTTTCTTGCCACTGGTGAGAGTGCTACTTGTAACTGGCAGGGAGCCTGTTTGCTTCTGGTGGGAGTGTCGCCTATTGTCTGCAGATCAGCCTTACCCCAGGTTAACCACCCGTGTAGCAACCCGCTCAGTAAGCGCGAGAGAATGAGACACGAAGATAAGACCAATGCCGCGGGCTTGGGTTTCAGACACGAGAAAGCGCCATATCTGAGCTTGCGTCACCGCGTCAAGCATAGTCGACACCTCATCGGCTATAAGGTAACGGGGCTGTACGGCAAAAGCGCGTGCAATACAGAAACGTTGGAGCTCTCCGCCCGACAACTCATGCGGGTAACGCGAAAGCCAACGATCTTGAATACCGAGCGCCTTAAGAAGATCGACCGATGCGCCACCTGCTTCAGCGAGGGTTTGCTCCATGCGCATACGCGGGTCAACCGCCGTCTCGGGGTGTTGCCAAATCATTTGCACAGGACACACCCCTCGCTTCGGAAGGGGTTTTCCATCGACAAGAATGCTTCCTGCACTTGGCTGTTCATATCCAGCAAGCAAACGACAGAGCGTCGTCTTACCGAACCCTGATGGCGCACTCAAGGCCACGCGCTCATTAGATTCAACCGCCACGTTGAATCCTTCATAAAGGGGCTTTTTGCCATACCCAAACGATAGGTTTCGCGCCTCTAACATGAACAGCCTTCCTCCATCCGGTCGCCTTCTTCAGCGCAAGACATTTGCCGCTCAGGAACAGCGAAATCGTGCTCGGGTAGTGCATGCCAAAGTGCGCGACTAAACGGATTATCCAGCAAATCGGGGCTAGCGAAATTAGCAACAGCTGTCTCTTCCACCACCGTGCCATCCTTAAACACGGCAACACGGTCTGCCACCCGCAAGGCTAGTTCGATATCGTGAGTAATAAGCAACACGCCGCCACCCTCATCGGCAAATGCACGGAAATCCGCAAGGGCCTGCACGGCCAAATCAAGGTCTAAACCAGGAGTAGGCTCATCGGCCACGATAACGCGCGGGTTATCCATAAGTGCACAGCATAACAACACACGGCGCGCCATACCGCCGGATAGTTCATGAGGGTAAAGGCCTGCAACGCTTTTTGCCAGACCGTAACGCGCAAACAGTTCTTCACGCTGCCTGCGACGGCTTACCCGAGAGATACCGCCACGAGCAAAACCTTCCACCTGACGCCCTACCTTCATAAGGGGATCGAGATGGTTTACGCTTTGCGGCACCAGAGACACCCCGTTTCCTCGTAAACGCGCAAGCGAGGTCGCATCTTGAGGCTGACCATCGAACCAGATGCGACCCCGCACGGTGGCGTTTGGTTCAAAGAGCCCCATAATGGCATCGGCGAGCAGCGTCTTACCTGACCCCGACGCGCCCACAACAGCCACGACCTCGCCCGCATGTACCGAGATGCTCAAGTTATGAAGAACCTCTACCTCACGTTGTTCAGCACGGAAAAAGGGAGCGTCTTCGTCGTACATACGGAATCCCACGCTTAAATCTTCCACTTGCAGCAAGTGATGACCGTGCGCGTGGCGCGATGCAAACGCATGTCGATGATGATGATGCACCTGCGCATTTTCGTGTAACGTTGCCTCGTGCGCATCCTCGCTCGGCATTGTCGCATGAGTTTTCTTTTCGTCCATACCAGCCCCCTATTCCTGCGAGCTGTGCGGATCGACGAGCTTACGCAGATTCGAACCCGCGACATCGAACAGAAGCATCGTAATCATCAAAGCAAGGCCGGGAAACACCGCAAGCCACCACATCCCGGCAGACAGATACGCCATCGATTCACTGAGTATCACACCAATGGCAGGTTGCTCGGGGGGCAGGCCAAATCCGAGAAACGTAACAGCAGCCTCATGTAAAATGGCATGAGGGAACAGCAGAATCAAACCAACAATAAACTGAGGCAACACGTAGGGCAC
>JAEWYG010000083.1 GCA_023395755.1 Actinomycetes bacterium
GGGTTAAACTCGTTTATACCCTATACCCCCTGTGCAAATGAGCCCAAAAGAGAAACACATCGTTTTTGCATGTAGACGATATACCTCAATGTTAAAATGCATCCTGATAGTCTGGACTAAAAATTTCCGTCTAGGTTAGCAGGGTACCCTCTTGATAATCAAAGAGAAACTAACGCTTTAAGCCTGCTAGAATACCCGAGCGAGCCGGCGGTTCAGGCAGGTGAATCAGCCGTGGCTCAAAGTCGAACAGCTCTTCGGTAGATACAACGGAATCCACCACAAGACACTTTTTCAAGCAGGCATCGGCGCAAAGTTCACACTGCACGCAATCTGCTGCCGAAAACTCCAGGTAGCTACCCTCACCGTCAGCAGGAACTATCTCGCTTTTCTTCAACGCACCCGTCGGACAGAATACCGTGCACATACCGCACGCAGAGCAGGCATCAACGTCAATGCGCACATTACCAAATAGACGCGTGTCTATCTCTGGCAACACCGACGAACCCAAACGATCCATCGCATCGAGCACGCGCATGCGGCGTTCGGGATTAAACTGGGGTAGCGTGCCCGCATCCGACATACGCAAACGATCCCGTAGCGTAGGAGCATTCGCGTCATCCTTTTTGATAAACGCCACCTCAACCGTTTTTTCTGCTGCATCTTTAGCCACCGTCTTAGCCTGCGTAAAAAAACCGCGTCGCTGTGAGGCCAACAGACTACGCTGGTCTTCCAATAGTACCTCTTCCGGGAAAGTCGACGCACGCGCAACGCAGACCGATGAGCCCTGTGCTGCCAAGAGCATATTCGCCGACGCTACCGTGGCGTCAATTCCAGGAATCGTTGCACGGAATTTACAGGTAGAGCAGGTACCATCCACCAGAAGAAGGTTGTCTACTCCACGGGCGGCTAGCCCTAGCAATACGCTTTCTTCCATGCGAGCCAAGCAGGGAACCTCAACAAACTTTTCAGGATCGCCCAGCCGCTTAGAAGCAATACGTGCGCAGGCAAACACGGCACGGCCACCCGTAGTCACCACTACATCGGCCGCGCTCGCCGCTAAGTCCTCGTCAAGTGGCGCGAGCGGAATAAGTGCCTCAGTGGGACAGACAGTCGTACACGCACCACATGACACACACCGCCCTCCGTCCAGCGCGAGCACATTATCCACCGCAAGCACAGCATTAGCAGGGCAAGCATCGGAACACTTGCTGCACGACGAATGCCGATTGCGCACAACCACGCAGCGATCGGTCGCCAAGAACACCGCCTTGCTCTCAAGCGCCTCGGCTATTTCAACGATGTCAACAAGATTCGGCATGAAGCCTCTCCTTAAAAGATCCCAGAACTCGAACAGGGGCCCACCTTAGAGTGCCTTTTTGGATATTAAGCTATCCGCTAAGGCCATATGGCTGCGCACAGCTTGCCACCAGCGATCTGCACGACGCCACGTGCGTCGCTTTAATGACTGAACTATCTTAGCCTTCCAAGAACGACTCCTCCAACGAATGCAGTTCTTCGGGAGTATTCGCGTTAATAAAACACCCGCCCATTGGCTCGGCTTCTAATACACTTGCTTGGGGAAACTCAAACACCTTTACGTCGTCAAAAAACGCTTGGGCACGCTTTTCGCCGCGATCCAATGCGGCCCGCACTGCCGGAAGACACGCCATACGGCGGTACATCGCATGAAACGGCTCGTAACCGTGCTTGTTTACCGGCACCACAACATCGGCCCCCGATTCGTTCATCGCAAGCGCTTCTGCAATAACGAGCGAACCCGACGCAAACACCATGTCACACGCCACAACCGCAACATAGGGGTTACGTGCGGCCTGCATGGCCGTATAGAGCCCCGGCAACGCACCACGGAAATCAAACGCATCACAAACAAGCTGGATACGCAGATGAGGAAACTCAGCATGAAGGAATGCCAAGTTCTCGGGTTCATTGGTTGTAATAATTAGATCATCGGACACTGGCCCCAAACGCTCCACTAAACGACAAATAAGCGGACGACCCGCAAACGGCACGGTAGCCTTACTGCGTCCCATGCGGCGACTCTCGCCACCAGCCTGAATGACCACAGTCACGCGAGGTCGCACATAGTACTGCTCCACGAAATCGGCCAGCCCAGCAATGTCATCCAAAGCGAACGACGGCACATTATACAACTCGGCAGCACGAATTGCCTCTTCGATATCGGTAACCACCGCCACCGTTTTATCCGTCGGAAGTTTGTTAGAAATGTCAATATGATCGGGATGCTGCGTTTTAAAGTGCGACCCATTCACCTCGACGGAATCGCCGCATCCCGCAGTTTTCAGCGTCGCCCGCGCCTCCTCGTCGTCGGCCGTGGGTAAGCCACGCGTAAATTGCGTGAAGTCCGTACCGAGCGGCCAGCCTCTACGCGCACCCTCTGCAAACACCTCAGCAACTCGAGCGTCGGCTTCGTTGCCAGAACGCATGATCTCAATCGTAGGAAGCCCACTTTTGCGGTAGCCCTCCACCATCACGATATCGTGACCATGCATGCTACGCACAATTTCCGAGCATTCAACTTCACCTCGGACAGTTTTGATGCGGGCAATTTGCCCCGGCGCAGCGATAACCGTCTCGCTAGCACCCGCAGCACGGTGACGATATGAATCCTTGCCAGGATAGTCTATGTCGAAACCCACATGACTATGGTGCTTCACGCTGCCAACGTCGTTGCCGCGCTCAACCAATTCGGCAATAAGCTGCTCGAGGAGCGTCGTTTTTCCTGAATTATGTCGCCCCACGATGGCAAGGGCTGGGCTTGGAATGTTCACCATATTCATGCACTCGTCCTTTCGGCGCATAAGTATACCACGAGCACTCTTGGCCTCTGTGATGGCAAGCTTCACCTAGTCACACTTCCCATCAAGTTCCTTCAGTCAAGCGCAGCTACCTACTCCTTTGTCCCACAAATCATAGAAGATGAAAGCTATAGGGGAGTCGATCTCCGAAAATTCGCCGATAACCCTTCAACTGGAACCTACTAAAAAGCTGCCTCTCTCTTGCGCGGGGATCGCTTATCGAGATAGGCGATAAACTCCTCTTCCCGCCGGCAAAGACTCCGGGCTTTGAGATACGAAATGCCGAATCCCCACGTAAGATCTCGTACAGGAAGCGCAACCACCTCTTCGCACGCGCAGAAAACTTCGAGCTCTGCGAGGTGAGGCAAGGTAAAACCAATACCTTCGCCACGCAATACGAATTCGTAGATCCAGAATATCTCGGAGTATTCAACAATTTCAGGCGGCTTTAATTCTCTTTGCGCAAAGTGATCGAGAAGCGCACGATAACATTTGAACTCCCGACCAGGAATGGCAATGCGTCGTTGTGCTATATCTTCTATGCTCAAAGAACCGCAAGCACACAAAGGATCGTCGCGGCGAACCCAATAATATACGGGAGACGAATACAGCTCGTGTGTAACGAAATCGTCGGCTGAGGGCAGAATAGTCAATGCGAGGTCATACATACCATCACGCAATGCCGATTCACACAGCAAATCAGATAATTCACAGAGCGTGATTGAAACATCTTGACAGTCGCGCTCAAAATCGGCTAGAAAATTCGATCCAAGTAAACCGGGAATTCCCAACGAAGAAGCAACCCGTATTTCAACGTAACCACTTGAAGCGATCCTTTCAAAGGCACCGGCAAGTAGGTTGCGTTCGGTCTGCATATGGCGAACGTATTCGTAAAACTCATCGGCATAGGGTGTAGCCTGTCGCACTCCCTCTGTATCAACAGTAAACAACGGAACACCAAGTTCACGTTCTAAGTTGCGAATAGCTTTGGTAAACCCTTGTGGAGACATGGGCACTTTGCTTGCACCTGCACTGAAACTTGGTGAATCGTATGCCAAGACAAAATAATCGTACTTGTCTTTTACGTCCATGCAAGACCCCCTTTGTCCACCTAATGTAAGACAATTCCCCCATTGGTTATTGTACTACGGGAAAGTTTGTCCTTGTCGTCAGGACGCCGGACACCGCTTGAAACAAACTGATTCAATGTACATCTTTTCGATGTATGTCAAGCTATTGCACCAAAGATACACAATCATACATACTCAACCTATGCCGCAGGAGGGCGGCAATTCTTCCCCTAAGGAAGGCTGCGATTCAAGGAGGAATCTCATGAAAGAAACAATGCCAGGTTTAAGCCGTCGATCATTTCTTACAGGAGCAGGTATTCTAACTGCTGGGCTCGCAGGAGCAGCCCTCACCGGATGCGGACCTCAGGCAAAGTCGAAAGATACCCCCGTTGCAACAGAATCTGCAGCTGATGCGACCATTGTTGATGAGAGCTTTTGGACCATACCCGAACTTGGCGAACCCACCGAAACACTTAAAGCCGACATCTGCATTGTTGGTGCAGGAGGCACAGGTACTGCAGCCGCCATTCAGGCAATCGACTTAGGGCTTAAGCCTCTTATTATCGAGCGTCTCTCGGGGTACGGTGGATCATTTATTGGCACCGAAGGCATGACCGGCCTTGAAACTCACTTTACTGAAGCCGAGGGTGGTACCATCTGGAATGGAGAAAAGTACGGCATCAAAGAAGCCATGCACACTTGCCTCAATTACCACCACTGGATCCCTCAGCATAAACTCTACGAAAACTTTTTCGGCCAAATGGCCGAAACTATCGAATGGCTCGAAGGACATGGTATTGAATTCGAAGGAAACATCTCCATTGGTGCGGGACCAAAGATATGGCACGTATACAACAAGGGCGACAACGCAAGTCCCGGGGGCTATTTTATGCAGTGCTTCGGCGCAGAGGCGAAGAAGCTTGGTGTTGAAGCACGCTTTGACACTTTTGGCCGCAAAATCATTATCGAAAATGGAAAAGTGGCTGGCCTGCTTGCAGAAACAGCAAAGGGTGACGTTATTAAAATTGAGGCTCCCGTGGTTATTATTGGAACGGGGGGTTACGCAAATAATACCGAAATGCTTTACGGGGTGTCCGAAACCAGAAATGAAAATATTCAAGCTCTTGGCATGAACTGCCGAGAAGGCGATGGTCTAAAAATGGCAAAAGATGCTGGTGCTGAATTTGCCGAAGGGCTCGGCACCGTTATGTGGTGCGGACCAGTTCCCGTGGGTGCCATCACTGCAACATGGACAACCGATGCTTATTCAGCTGGCGTTCAGCCTACTTTGTGGCTAAATGAAAAAGGACAACGCTATTGCAAAGAAGACTTATGGATTGACGACTTTGCTGGTGCAGGCATTTGTGTCCGCAACCAGAAAAAGACATTCGTGCTGTTTACGGAACAAGATATGCTGGAGTGGGAAAAGACAGGCCCCTATGGACAGGTGTTCTCGTTCGGTACGCCAGGTAAGCCTCTTGCTGAAGCGCGGGCGGTTCTTGAAAAATGCGAAGCCTGCCATATTGGCGCAACCCTTGATGAAGTTGCAACCGCTGCCGGGCTCGATGCGGCCGCAGTCAAAGCAACAGTCGATCGCTATAACGGATATTGCGATGCTGCTGCTAACGCAGATGGCGAGGACACCAGCATCGATGCAGAATTCGGCAAGCGAGCAAAGTATCTGCATAAAGTAGCTGAGGGGCCTTACTGGCTTTGCGAAGTAGCCGATGGTTTTTATACCACCTGTGGAGGCATCAAGGTAAATGAGAAAATTCAAGTACTCGATACAGAAGATCAAATTATTCCGGGATTATACGCCGGAGGATCAGATGCTGGCGGACTCTACGGCGATTCCTATGACGTGAAGTATGCCCCCGGGTCTCAAGCAGCATGGGCGGTCAACTCAGGACGCTTGGCCGTTAAAGACGCCCAAGAATACTTAAAAGCATAGCAGCGTCGCTCACAGGATTAGTCAACCCACCCCCTCCCCTTAGGCCACCTTCTCGTTGTTTACCCAGCGAGGAGGTGGCCCTCTTACGTACGCCTACTTTCACCGAAATTTAATGTTGTGATTTTATGGAGAAGGGTGGTATAATAATTTGCACATTTTGCAGAGGCAATCTAAGCTTCGGTAAAGGTGAGGGTTCTGTTTTTTGGAGGGGGCAGGACCCTTTATCTTTGCCCGGATGCAGAAAATGCCGCTACGCGATTCGTGTAGCGGCATTTATCACACAAGGCGCCATAACTAAATCTTATAATGGTCGCCGCGCCTCGATAGCTCGACCAAGGGTAACCTCATCGGCAAATTCCAAGTCTCCCCCTACTGGCAGTCCACTAGCAGGACGCGTCACACTTACACCGAGAGGTTTAATGAGACGCGCAAGATAAGAGGCCGTTGTCTCCCCTTCCACATTGGGGTTCGTAGCCAACACCACCTCGGTAACCTCTCCCGACGCAAGGCGCTTCATAAGAGGAGCAATATGTAGCTCATCAGGACCGATGCCCTCCATGGGAGACAGCGCACCACCCAACACGTGGTACACCCCAGAAAACACCGCTGTTCGTTCGATAGGGGGAATATCCCGCGGCTCACTAACCACACAAATAATACTTGCATCGCGTTTTTCCGACCGACATATTTCACACAAATCATCCTCGGCATAGTTGAAGCACCTCACGCAAAAATGAACATGATCCTTCACTTCAACGATAGCCTCGGACAAACGCAGCGCTGTAGCTTTATCGGTATTGAGTATCCAGTAGGCGATGCGCTGAGCCGATTTTGGGCCAATGCCTGGCAGGCGTTCTAATTCATCGAGTAGCTTCTGGATAGACGGCGCTGCGTACATAATCAAATACCGTACTTACATCAAGCCCGGAAGGTTCATGCCGCCCGTGGCGGCCTGCATACGCTGCGAGCTAATGTCAGACACGCCACGCAAAGCTTCATTCACTGCCGCCAGTACGGTAGCCTCCAACATCTCGACGTCCTCGGGATCTACCGCCTCCGGATCGATGGTGATGCTTTTAAGAGCCATGTCACCCGTGGCAACCGCCTTCACTGCGCCACCACCTGCTGTAGCCTCAAACTCAATATCTTTAATCTCCTCTTGAGCTTTCGCCAATTCAGCCTGCATGCGTTGAGCCTGCTTCATCATCTTCTTCATATCCATGGTTTATTCTCCTCTGTTTGCCTTTAAATTTGAGCGACGCACACAAAACAACGCGCCGATACTTCGTGCAAAACTACTCTTTCACTTCTTCGAACACAATGCCTTCTCCAAATCCAATAGTTAAAATAGCCTCTATTTCCTCAGGTGATTGAGCCGAACCTGTTGACCCAGAACCAGAAGAAGTGCTCGCATCGCATTTGGATGATGCTTCAGAAATCGGAGCAGGCGAAGTTGGCGAAACCGGCGCTATCTGCCGGACAGCCGGAGCTGCAGTTTGCCTCGGCTGCACTGGATGAGAAGGCTGCTCGTACACAGCCACCCCGTCTCCGTAAGGAACCGTTTCGTCTTCATAGGGTGGCATATCGTACGCATCGACTGGCACCAATGCGACCGGCTGTACAGAAGAAGGTATAGAGGAGGCTGGCACGGAAGTGCCTCCAGAACCCTGCGTATACGAAAACGAAAGAGTCGAACCGCAAGCCTGAGCAAGCGCCGCAGAAACAGCCTCTTGAACGTCGGGTTTCTGCACTGCTTTGAATGCAAAGGAGTTTTCAGCAGGAAACTCGATGGCCAACATGTTTCTATCCGCATCGAATACCGCTTTTGTATTCAGAAACAACACTCCATAAGCCGCTTTATTCTTCTTGAGCGCAGATAAAGTCGCCTGCCAGATACGCTGCAATGCTGCGGGGTTCTGTAAGCTTGCAGCAAGATCGGTTGAAGGTACTGCAGCCACAGCAGGGGCACCGGCATCAACAGCAGTCGGTGCAGCAGCCTGAGGTTGTGGGGTCGCAATCGCCCGACCGTTCGTCTGCGGCGCAACCGATGCAGGGCGAGCAGGTTCAGTCACTGAGGAAGCAGTATCTACCCTCTCTTGAAACACGTCAGTACTTGCTCTTTGCGACGCAACAGGCATTGAGGCGGAAGCTATTGAGGCCGCTGGCGCTTGCTGCACTGCAACAGGTGCCACCCCTCCCATTACGTGAGCAACGGCAGAATGCCCAGACTCCAGCGCCTCTACGCGCTCAGCCAACGACTCTAACGTGAGGTCAGAGTCGGGACGAACCATACGCGTCAGAGCTATTTCGAAAGACAGGCGTGGGTTCGTGGATGTTTTAAGCTCGGCAGATAAATCTCCTAATACACCCAGCAGGCGCGCAAGACGATCAACACCAAACCATTGCATTTCCTGAGAAAGCTCACGCCTTATCGCATCACTCACCTCTATAGCAACATCAGCACCAGCAAGTGACATTACATACATATTGCGCACATGTTCAGCTAAATCGCGCGTAAACTGCGCCAGGTCGGCACCGGTCTCGATATACTCGGCTGTCCAGCGAAAACACGCGGCTACGTCACGCGTACCGATAGCCCGCACAATCTCAGCCAGATCATTCGTGTCTACTGCACCTAGCATACGCTCGGCCACCTCCAGGGTAACCTTACCTTCGCCAAATGCGATAAGCTGCTCAAGGGAAGTCAAAGCGTTTCGCATGCCGCCCTCTGCACGATGAGCAATAAGATCGAGGGCTTCACCCTCAAACTCCACGTCTTCAGCCACACAAATGGCACCAAGGCGCGACACAATTGCCTCAAGTGAGATACGATGAAAATCGAAGCGCTGACAACGCGAGTGGATAGTCTCCGGAACCTTCTGTGGATCGGTGGTTGCCAAAACAAACACCACATGACTCGGTGGTTCTTCGAGCGTCTTCAGCAGCGCGTTAAACGCGGCCGTCGACAGCATGTGAACCTCGTCGACGATATAGATCTTGTAACGACCGCGTGTCGGTGCAAACTGTACGCGCCCAATAATCTCCTCGCGCACATTCTCTACACCTGTACGGCTAGCAGCATCCAACTCGTAAACATCGGGATGCTCACCATTCGCAATCATCTCGCAGTCAGCACAGGTGCCATCCGGCTCGGGGGTCGGACCATGCTCGCACAGAAGGGCCTTAGCGAGCAGACGCGCTGTCGTAGTTTTGCCAGTACCGCGCGGTCCTGTAAACAGATAGGCGTGGCTTACCTTATCCTGCTCGATCGCATTTTTAATGGTACGTTCAATATGTTCTTGGCCGACAACGTCTTCGAATATCTGCGGCCGGTATTTCCTGTAGAGTGCTTCCGCCATGGTGCGTGCTCGCTATCTCATGTCCGCTTTCCCACTACTTCGCTTCACGGTGCTCCGGCTTTGCTGAAGCTTTCTTGTTTTTACGAGCATTGAGGGTCGCTTTCACTGCTCCAATAATAGCCGGTGCAACCGACACGGCCACAATGCCCAGTACAATAACCTCAAAGTGCTCCTGCACAAACGGAATACCGCCGAAGAAGTAGCCTACCAATACAAACAGCGTTACCCACAATACGCCGCCTATCACGTTGAATAACGTAAATTTGGCAAAATTCATATGCCCCGTACCTGCAATAAACGGCGCGAACGTGCGGAAAAATGGCATGAAACGCGTAATAACAATGGTTAAACCACCAAACTTTGCAAAAAAATGGTCCAGTTTTGCCATACGCTCGGGAGTAAGTGCCTTCACCTTACCCGAATCAATAATGCGCGCACCGAAGACACGTGCGATCCAGTAGTTCGAAGTGTTGCCTAATATGGCAGCCACATAGAATATAGCCAACGTAGCCCAGACGTTCAAACCACCACCGTCTGCAGAGAACACGCCAGCCGCGAACAGGAGCGAATCACCCGGTAGAAACGGAAAGAATACCAAACCCGTTTCCACAAACACAATAAGAAACAAAGGGGAATACACCCAAATGGGGCCTAATGCAATAATCCATCCTGCAATAGCTGCCCGCGGATCGGAGAGTAAGTTGACGAAAAAGTCGATGATTTCCATAGTGTCCTTTATGTCGAATCAACACAAAATATATGTTCAAGATAACGAGCGAGAAGGGCTGCGGAGCCAAAGACCACCCCCACCATGTTCACCGCGGTGCACCCGTAGCCCCGCCATCCTCTAAGGAAACGGCCAGCACACAAAACGTAACATGGAAGGAGCGAGATTCGGTGCCACAGCCCTTCAGGCGTTGCGTTACCCCTCAAATCAAAGGGGCTTAGTTATCTCGGGTAGGCAGGGGCGCTCGTCAGCGGTCCCTTATGGCTGCTTCCTCCCGGACCTGACCAGGTTCGGAACGTGGCGCCGCCCCAGCCCATCCGAGATACTCAGAAACGACAACCTCATTAGTATAGACGAAAGCAAGAAACACCGCTAACAAACCCCGCCACATGCAACTAAATGTACATAGATACCGCTCCCACTCGCTCGTCATTCGCTCGTCGATCCCCAACTGGCAAGCGAACAAACGAGTGAGCGGTGGCAGGTTGCCTAGCTTTTAGATACTTGCTCCGCAAAACCTCTACTTGGCATCGTCTTTCTGTTGCAGCAACACGAGCACGGGAGCACTTGAGGCTTCGAGTTTGTCTTTTGCGGTAACAAGGGCCTCCAAATCAGCCTCTCCCAGGTTTTCAGACTTTTTACCCATCAGTTTACGCAACTCGGCAGCATCAGATTTAACTCGCTTTTTTTCTTCTTTATCCAACTGTTTACCCACTGCACCAAGAGCACGGTCAACTTGATTAAGAAGGCTTTGCGCCTCTTCGCGCGCATGTAAGCCATCCCGACGCGTCTCATCTTGGGAAGCATAGAGTTCGGCGTCGCGAATAGCGCGATCTATCTCATCATCAGACATGCGCTCTGAATCGGTAATGGTTACCGATTGCTCCTTACCTGAATCTAAATCCTTCGCCGACACCTTCAGAATGCCATTCGCATCGATATCGAAGGTCACTTCAATCTGAGGCACACCGGCAGGAGCACGCTTAATGCCCTTAAGATGAAAAGTGCCAATAGTTTTATTATCTTTCGCCATAGGGCGCTCGCCTTGCAATACGCGCACTTCTACGCTGGTCTGAAATGCTGCGGCCGTGGAAAAAACCTGCGAATAGTGCACCGGTAAGGTGGTATTCCGTTCTACCAAACGCGTAGCTATGCCACCAACCGTCTCGATAGACAAACTCAAAGGGGTCACATCTAACAGCAAAATGCCACCGGCCAGCACAAGACCCGTCGAAGCACCGGAAAGGGTATCGCCTTGAATAGCCGCCCCAAGTGCCACGCACTCATCGGGGTTAATGGATGAAGAAGGCTCTTTTCCCGTAAGAGCACGCACTTTTTCCTGCACTGCAGGAATGCGCGTTGAACCACCCACCAGCAGTACACTAC
>JAEWYG010000110.1 GCA_023395755.1 Actinomycetes bacterium
CTCGTAAGCGGCGCTTGCATTCAAAGATGCGCTTGACACAACAACGGGCTTACCCGTCTTTTCTTTGAATTCACGAAGATACGTAGACATCTCCTCACCCGCTGTTGCAGTACCGCCGCCAGAATTAACACGCAGCACAACCGCCTTGATATGTGCGTTGTCGGCCGCAACGTCAAGCTGCGCCTTTAATCCCTCGGGGCTTGAAGTGGTGCCATCGTACTGGATGGTACCATCGATGGGAATAATGCCAATCGCATCGCTCACGAGCAAATCGGCGCTCGATGAAGACGACGATCCGAGAGAGCCCATCGAACTAAACGAAGAAGACATAAGAGAGGTACACGACAACATTCCCACAGCCATCAGCACAAAAATAAGCACAATAGAAACGAGCGCGACAATCCAACCCCGGCTCTTTTTTGGCGGTTGCGGCTGCTGATACGGCATCGGTGCATAAACCTGCTGAGATGCAGTAGTTGACTGCGGCGCACTCGGTTGCTGCCAAGCTTGTTGTTGCCAATTACTATCTTGGGGCATAAGTACCTCCTCGTCGGACAGAAACTCATCCTGCCTTGGCAGGAGCAGCAAACCCATCATCAAGACGAGTTACGCCGCTATTATAAGGCAGACTCCACGTCGCTCACGTGACGAGCGCTTGACGGATGCAATTGCCTTACCCTAGCAATAAAGCCTACCAAAGCAAAACGGTGAGTGTCCCCTTATATCTCGATGGCGTCGCCCTTGCTGTGTTGCGCTTTTTTCGCCGTGCGCAGCAAGAACTCTTGGTTAGTGTCGGTCTGCTTGAGCGATTTGATAAGCATATCCATGGCTCGCTCGGTATTGTTCGTGTTCGCCAAAATGCGGCGTACGGCCCAAATAAGCGGAGCCTCCTGCGGATCGAGTAATAAATCTTCTTTGCGGGTACCGGAGGCCACCGGATCGATAGCCGGGAAAATACGACGATCGGCCAGATTACGGTCGAGCTTCAATTCCATATTACCGGTGCCCTTGAACTCCTCAAAGATAACTTCGTCCATCTTTGAGCCGGTATCTACCAGCGCAGAAGCAAGAATGGTCAAACTACCGCCACCCTCAATGTTGCGGGCAGCGCCCAAGAAGCGCTTGGGCGGGTAAAGTGCGGTGGAGTCCACGCCACCAGACAGGATGCGGCCACTGGCCGGTTGCGCTAGGTTATAGGCACGCGCAAGGCGCGTGAGTGAGTCCAGCAGCACGACCACGTCTTTACCGCACTCAACCAAACGTTTGGCACGCTCAATAACCAACTCCGACACGGCAATGTGGTTTTCCGTGGGCATATCGAAGGTAGAGGAAACCACTTCACCCTTGATGGAGCGCTCCATATCGGTAACTTCTTCGGGACGCTCATCCACCAGCAGGCACATGAGATGTACCTCAGGATTATTTGCGCTGATAGCGGCCGCGATATCCTTCAAGATGGTAGTCTTGCCAGCCTTGGGGGGAGACACAATCAATCCACGTTGGCCTTTGCCGATCGGACTCACTAAGTCGATGACACGAGCGGTAACGGTGGTCTTACCATGTTCCATAGACAAGCACTCGTCAGGATACACCGGCGTAAGATCGCCAAAACGCGGGCGAGAGGCACATTCCTCAATTGGGGTGCCGTTAATAGCTGTAACCTTCTGGATGGCTGCATACTTTTCGTTCTCGCGAGCGGGCCTCGTCTGTCCAGACACAAGATCGCCTTTGCGCAGACCGTTGCGTCGGATGGTGGAAAGGCCAACGTAGCAATCTGTCTCGCTTGGTAAATATCCTTGCGTGCGAAGAAAACCGTAACCATCGGCGAGAATATCCAAAATACCCGATACCTCAATAAATCCCTCTGCCTTCACACTGGCGCTAAACACGGCTTCAACAAGCTCAGCTTTTTTAAGCCCCGTCACATCTACATTCAACTCTTCGGCCTTGGCACGCAGCTCGGCTACCTTAAGCTTCAGCAAATCGTCACGTGACACACTGGGCTGCACTTCGCGCGGACCCTGATTATTGTGGGGGCGTCGCTGACGGCGCGGGTTATTGTTGTTTCCGCCTTGCTGCTTGCCCCCATTGTTCGAACGATTATTATTGGGACGATTGTTCTGGCGGTTGGTATTGTTTGCCTGCGCCGGCTTAGAATTTGCCGTCTGAGTAGGTTTGGAACTTGGTGTCTGAGTGGGTTTGGAATTTCCCGCACCACCTTGGGTCGCTTTCGTGGCATTTGCGCCTTGTTTGCGAGTGGTAGGTTTTTTCTGCTCGACATCTTTGGGAGTTTCAGTTTTCGCCTGGCTCGCACGCGCAGTAGTCTTCCCTGTAGCTACACTGGTAGAACGGCGGCGCGTGGGAGCCTTAACCGGAGCGGCCGATTCTGTCGCGGTCGCATCGCTCATGCGCGAGACACCTTCTCCCAGTCGGCAAGAAAGGCATCTAGGCCACGATCAGTCAACGGGTGCTGCACACACTTTTTCAGAGCAGCGAAGGGAACAGTTGCGATGTCGGCTCCCATAAGGGCCGCCTGCGCAACGTGATTAGCACTACGCACGGAGGCAGCAATAATCTCCACATCATGGCCAAAGTCGTAGTTGTTTACCGCGGCGACCACATCGCCCAGTTGAGCCAAACCATCTTCGGAGATATCATCAAAACGTCCGACGAAGGGGCTGATGTAGCGCGCTCCAGCGCGAGCAGCCATAATGGCCTGAGGAACACTGAAACACAGCGTCATATTTACCGGAATGCCCTCGCTAGCCAGCTGTTTGGTGGCAGCAAGGCCTTCAAGAATAGTAGGCACCTTTACCACGACATTTGGTGCAAGCGCAGCCAGCTCACGGCCATCGCGCACGATCTCGTCACGCGTCATGGCAACGCTCTCGGCCGAGACCGGACCGTCAGTGAGCTCACAAATACGCTTGATGTGGCTATGGAAGTCTGCCAATTTTCCGCCTGTACGTGCATAAAGCGTTGGGTTCGTGGTTACGCCAGCAAGCACGCCCCAGCTTGCGGCCTCCTCGATCTCGGCGAGATCGGCGGTATCCAGAAAAAACTTCACCCAGGTCCTCCTTATAAGTGTTGGGTTCGTTGGTCTTGCAACGCGCGCGGACGCACGCGTGTATTCCTGAATGTGGGATATATTGAAAGTGAGATGGCTTTCCAATGGGTAGAAATGTTAGGAACTTTAAATATACTAACGTATGATCCACAATCGTTCAAGCACTTCACCGCGCATACCATGGAATTGCAGTGGAACTTGGCGAACAATTTAGTATCAACCCACGCATAGTTAAACAGTTTAAGAGTACGACATTATCCTCTTTCTTTCTCGCTCGTAAGGTTTTCGGCCATCCCAACAGCCTTCGAAGCTTTGCCTTCATGCCCCTTGACTGTCATAAGGGTAATTCGGACCGACACAACCGATCCGTCGGCCATGCGCACACGGATGACGCTCGACGCACGATCCTCGCCTCGATAGATGGCCTCATATAGTTCCCGGAAGTCATCGACGGATATATCGTCCACCATCCCCTGCTGGATAAAATCTTCGGGAGCCTTCAGAGCCGAAGCATTCAACCCAAAGGCCCTTTGGGTTGAATCAGAAAAACGGACAATCCGCGAATCAATATCCAGCTCAAACACCACAAGACCGGTTGCTTTCATGGCTAGATTAAAGCGTTGCTCACTTATGCGCAATGCTTCCAAACTCTCCATACGACGCGTAACATCCGCCACGCTTGCATAGATTACGTCGGCTTCATCAGATGCGTAGAGATGAAATAAATGCAACTCTAACCATTGCATATTACCGTTGATAAAACGGCGCACAATCACCTCAGCGCCTTCATCGTCGCGAGTTTTCCGGACGCTTTTTACGGCATCGATCAAAACGGATCGATCGTCGGGATAGACAAAACCAAGTACCTCCCGCACCTGATTTGCACCCGCCTCTACGCCAACTAGGTGACGATAAGCAGGATTGCATCTCAAAACACGCAGTACATTATTCTCAAAAGAATACAGAACCACAGCTCCCAAGATATTGCTCAGCATGCGATCGCTCAATACGTTCTCGTGCAGCAGATCTTTGAAGCCAAATACCGTCGAGCCTCTTTCAGCGAGGCGCTGCTCCATGCCCCCACGATCAACATTCGAACCATCTGCGAGGATCTCGACGAAAGATTCGGCATCCATAGGCCGATAGAAACGATACCCCTGCGCAAATACGCAGCCTACATCAAGCAAAAATTCCACCTGATCGTCGGTTTCAACGCCCTCGGCGATAACAGGCAAGCCCAACCAATGAGCCATGTGCACGATCGATTCCATGATATCTCGACTACGCCTATCGGTTCGATCCAGAAAGTCCATGTCAATCTTTAACACGTTAACGCTAATGTCTTTCAGCATATTCAGCGACGAATATCCGCTGCCGAAATCGTCCATAAGCACCGTAAACCCGCAGTTCATAAGACTATCGGAGGTCTCTACGATATTGTCCTTCTGCTCAACATAAGCACTCTCAGTAATTTCCACTTCGAGCAGAGATGGATCTATACCATAGCGCACGACAATTTCTTCCAGTACAGCACATACATCCATTCCATCGATGTCGGCTCGCGATACGTTCACCGAAACAGGAATCGGCTCTATGCCGGACGCTGCAATATCTGCCATCCACGCCACAGTCTTTTCCCACACCCGCACATCAAGCGCGCGTATAAAGCCGCTACGTTCAAGAATAGG
>JAEWYG010000116.1 GCA_023395755.1 Actinomycetes bacterium
CTTCGAAGACACCCAAAGGCTATCTATATGCTGCTCGTATTTTGCTGGGAATGAGTACTTAGTGGAGCTATTGTAGTACGTTGTCCCATTAAAGGTCATCCACTTGCCCGACGAGTTAAGATCAAACTGTACCGTATACATCGTACGTTTGTAATACACATTCAGAACCGTACTGCCATTGCCGGAAATTGTCGAGGTGTCTCCAAAGGCAAAATAGCCGTATTTAGCCAAATCGGTTCCCGAACTGGGTGTAAGTTTTCCAGCGGCGTACAAATCGGCGGCAGAAATCGTCGTACCAGCAACCGCAGACAAGGTTTTCTGCTCGCTGAACTGATAATTATCGGGGGATATGCCCGCATCACCGGGAATATTGGCCTTTTCGAAGTTGTAAACAACCACATAGTCGACCGTCTTGCCTTTCCAAATGCCATACAAGACAAGATCACTCGTCACCGGTTTACTGAAATCATAAGCACCGGTCGACCCATCCTCGCTGGTTGACCAGAATTGGAATGTATACCCCTCACGCGTTGGGTTTGGCGGCTGCACCGCAAGCTGGCCATCATTCACCAATTGGGGGGCAACTGCAGAACCCTTGGAAACAAAGTAGATATAGCGAGAAGTAACAAAATGAGGAGTAAGGGTAATGTTACTTGTTACTGGCGTACTAAAGCTGTAGGGAGAACCATTGAGGTACCACGCATCAAACGACTGACCAACAGGGGGCGTAATTGGCCCAATATCGGTAGCCACCCCATTATTAGATACCTCTTGGGTTGTTATAACCTTACCGTCGTTATCGGTGAACAACACGGCCCACTTGTCACTGAATTTCGCAACCAACTCAATATCGGAGGTAATTGCCGTAGCAAAATCAAAACGATCGGCAGACAGTTCTCCACTAGCTAGCTTCTGATACCATCCGAGAAAAGATACCTTACCAGAAGGTATAGCAGGCGTAATCGGCTCGATACACGTACTTCCATCAACAATCTTCTGTGTTTGAGTTTCGCTCCCCTCAGCAGTAAACGTTACCGTATGAATAACCGCTACGCCGGGTTCATCAACCCCGATAAGAGTGTTATTGGTAATAGGCTTAGTCTCGTTCCCGCTGGGCGCTTCGGCACCAACTGAAACGGCGCTCACACTTATTACGAGAGTACTATCTACGTAGTCGGCTGCAATCACAGAAATGCCGTCCTGGGTGGTGACGGGCACATCTGCATTACTAGAGTTCTTTGCCTTTATTTCGCCAACTTGATAACCGGTGTCTGCACTGGCCACAAACTTCAATTCCTTATGCAGTTCAGTGGTTAACGTCTTGGCATAAAGTATCTGGTCTTTAACCGACACGTATGCATGATTCGTCTCAAAGGTAACAACCGCTTCGTTCACTTCTGAAGAAGCAATGGGGCTTGCCTGCTCAGCCGATGCATCACCTGCCACTGCATCAGAGCCATGCTGAAGCACGCCTTGAACTGCCTGTTCATTGGTACTTGAAGCACCATCTGCGATCGTGCCATCAGACTGCTGAGTACCCGCTGTCTGGGCCGAGGACCCCTGGGTCCCATCTTGCGCAAAAGCAGATAAGTTAGACAGCGAAAGCACCAGCACCACTGCCAAGAAAACGTTGAGAACTTTACCTTCAAACGTGTTCTTATTATCCAATATTTTCTCTAGCATACGTATCACCCAGACTTCCACCCGGAGCACACTTCAACCAACATCCGCAAGCCCGATGCCGTATCGTGACCCCGTCATTTGAAACGTCTTTTGACGTTTCTCCTTGTCAGCATGCCAATACGTTTGCCCTGTATGCTCTTACGCGCATCTCATGTGGTAGGCTTAATTCATTTTACGGGCTTGAACTCGAAAAATGATTCAATAACCCATGCATAGTTTATCATCATCAACCAGATATGTCCTACATCTGATAACATATTGACAAATGCCGAATAGAAAAATCTACTCCAGAAAGGGACACATGCGAGAAGGCAACACTCTATCCCTCGCATATCAGTACGGCAAAAAGGCTCATCAGTCGCAGAAAAACCATTGTCTAACTACGTTTTTGCATGCCGGGCGAACAGCTATCTCCCTTCTTGCTTCTCTGGCGATTATTTTTACCCTCACATCATGCAATAGTTCCAGCAATATCTTTACCCCTAATGATTCCAATGAAACCTCAGGACCGACCTTCGTACGTCCCGACTTAAAGCTATCTCCCTTTAACTCTTCCATCGCAACCGAACGAAATGGCGTGTTAATTGATGTTTCACAAGTAGAGCAAGGTTACGTGTCAGTTTCCGCAATATCGCAAAACCGGCTCAAATTTCAAGTAAGCAAAGGTGACTACGAATATAATTACGATCTACCAAACGACGGTACCGCTATTTCGTGCCCCTTAAGCGTAGGCGATGGCATATACTCGTTCACTGTCTGGGAAAATACTTCAGGAAATCGTTATGCCGAACTTGCAAGCGTACCCGACTGCCACGTAACTCTTATCGATGAATTCCAACCTTTCATCCGGCCAAGCATCTACTGCAATTACGATGCACAGAGCGCTTCTACACAACTTGCAAACAGCTTGTGCGAAAACGTACAAAACCAAGGCGATGCGCTGCACAATATATATAGTTGGATTGTAGACAACATTTCTTATGACGAAGAGAAAGCTCGAACACTGGCCAACGCAACCGGATATATCCCCTCTCCCGACGAAACGCTCAGCAGCAAGCGTGGAATATGCTTCGACTATGCCTCTCTAGCCGCAGCTATGCTTCGAAGCCAAGGAATTCCATGCAAAATAGTAACCGGCAACGTTTCACCAGATAATATATACCATGCATGGAACATGGTATATATTGATGGAACTTGGATTAGCGCAAGCATTGATATTGAGCAAAATACCTGGGCGCGCATTGATACAACGTTTGCCGCAGGGAGTGGGTCGAACTACGTGGGAGACGGCACTAACTATACCGAGCAGTACACCTATTAATCCACGAGTTTGCGCACAAAGGCAAGAAAAGGAGCGAGTAGGGATATGACCACGAAAATGCTCGAAAGCAGTGCGATTTCCGCATTCTGTGAAAGCGCCGCTGTCATGCATGCAGCTGGTATCCAGCTCGATGAAGCCGTTTACCTGCTAAGCGAAAACATGGAAGATGCCGCATTTAAAACTGCGTGCGACAAGGTGTATACAGAACTTATTGCCGGGAATCCGCTTTCGAAAGCCATGCGCGATTCTCAAAGCTTCCCAGAACATGTCATCGACATGATCTCAGCTGGCGAACACGCAGGTCGTCTTGAGAACGCGCTCTGGAGCTTAGCGCGATATTACGACGAAGAAGCTCGTTTGTATTCTAAAATCAAAAGTGCCATCGCTTACCCCGCTGCGCTACTGTGCGTAATGTCAGTTATTCTACTTTTTACGGTGGCGGTTATTCTTCCAGTATTCGTTGATGTATACACTAGCCTTACTGGCAATCTAACCAGTGGGTCATTCAACTATGTCAATATCTCGATGGTAATCGGATGGATCGCCCTCGTTATTACTCTTCTATGTACCGCGCTCGTAGTAGCAGGAATGGTTGTCGGGCGCTCACCACAAGGCCGACAAAAGCTCGTGAGACTTCTCGAACATCTCCCTCTCACCCGTGGACCACTGCATCAAATGGCCGTTAGTCGCTTTACTGC
>JAEWYG010000127.1 GCA_023395755.1 Actinomycetes bacterium
CGTACACCCTTACCGTCACAGGCTCTGTTCAGACGAGTGAGAATGTCGGCAATCTGTGAGTGATCAGTTGAGGAAAGTGACGTCAGACTAACTTCGTCGTAGCCCGTATCAGCAAGACCCGCCAATACCGATTCAACCACATTATCAGCCGAGCGCTCACGCACGGGACGATACATCATGCCAGCCTGACAGAAGCGGCAACCACGAGCACAACCACGCAGTATCTCGACACTCAGACGGTCATGCACCACCTCCGTGAAAGGAACAACACACGGCTCCCATCCAGGGCTGTTCGCAAAGCCTCGAAAGATACATTTCTCAATGCGTACCGGCAAGCCTTCCTCAAGTGGCTCAATCCACGAACCTGCCTCCTGAGCCTCAGCCTCAGCACGCCAACGATACAGCGATGGCACATACCAACCAGGCCTGGTCGCCAACGCACGCAGGATATTGCCCCGTCCAACCCCCTGCTCACGCAGGCTACGAATAAGAGCCAACCCCTCAGGAAGAGCCTCTTCGCCTTCCCCAATATTAAAGGCATCAAAGAATGGTGCATAGGGTTCAGGATTATACGCACACGGCCCGCCACCCAATACAAAAGGATCATCCTCGACGCGTCCGACCGCATGGAGCGCGATGCCAGCCAAATCGAGCGTTTCGAGCACGTTTGTAGCCGCCAGTTCATGCGGCAACGTTATACCCACCACATCAAACTCGGCAACCGGAGCACAGCTCTCAATAGAGAACAGTGGCAGATTAGCTTCTCGCATAACGTCACAAAACTCTGGCGCCGGCAAGAATGCACGCTCGGCCGCCATACCCTCCTGCGCATTCACCGCATTCACAAGAATACGTACCGCTTGATTTGCCTGTCCCAATTCATAGGTATCGGGATACACCATGCAGAAACGGAACGTTGCCTCAGGCTTATAAACGCAGCCCCATTCACGATTTATATAGCGCGCAGGACGTTCCGCACGTCCGAGCAGCGCGTCGAGGCGCGGCCAGAGATCCGTCATCAAGTTCGACCTTCTTTCGTTAGGGACGCGCTTTTAACGCGTTGAGGAGCGAGGAGCTTTAAAATGTCCGCGGGCCGTATCAAAAACGGAGCGTGCCGCAGTCTTCGCTACCGCACCAGCATCAACACCAGCCGCCTGAGCACCCGCCTGCACTACCGAACTCGCAAAAGGAACAGCCACATCGGCAGCAGTACGAGCAGCTCCCTTAACCTTCGATGCAGCTGTGCGCGCCACCTCTGTAAGACGACTTTCCGTCGCTACCGCAACAGGTACCGGTGTTGAATCACCCTGACCACCTGTTACGCATTCGTGAGCCTCTTCAGCTAGTTCAACAGCTTTATCGCGAGCGCGAACCACTACGTTCGCCAAGCCAGTGATATTGCCGCCCCCTTCAAAGTACTCAATGGCAGCACGTCCCATAGCTTGCGTTCCCGAGTAGCCAATAGCGGCCTTAATAGCCCAGCCCAGTGCCGGAACAACCGCAACAACTTGGCGAGCCACTGCCCTAAAGGCAAATGCACCACCTACAACAGCGGCGAGTTCTTTCACTCGGTCTGTGCTCATGGGTTCACCGTAGGCAGCCGCAATCTGCAGCAACATTTTAGCCTGATTAAGCGTCATGATTGGAAGATCTGCCCCAGGAATAAACATGACAAGACCGACACCCGCGTTCTGTACCGATGTAGCATTCACTGCATCTACCGACAACGGACGACGCACAAAAGGAAACGCCAAGGCAAAAGCAAGCCTCTTCGCGCGACAAGCTTCAACAACCCACTCCCCCATACGAAGCTCAAGCGATGCCGCCGCGCGCTCATCCAAGAGATAAGGCTCTTCGGGTGAAGCCGCCTTGGTACCCGCACAAGCCGGCAGCGCGCGAGCTTTGCGCGCAAAGTTTTCGGGAGCAACGATATCGGCTTCTGGAATAGAATAACCTTGGGCTTCAGCAATGCGCCCAACCAGCTCTGGCATGGTTGTGGCCACCATAGCTGGCACACCCGCTGCATGCAATTGCCCCACATAAGCGCCAATATCCGCAGAAAGACCAGCAACAATAACCGCCATATCGTCACCCGCAAAGGGTGCAAAAGGACGTCCATCCAGATACATCATGGAAACGCGCGCGGTAGAACTAGCGCTCGCAAACGAACTACGCACGCAGGCGACACAATCACCCGGCGCGCTCTCATCAATATACACACTCACGGAGAGCGGCGTGTTTCGCGCATCGTCAATATTGGTGGCCTCATCAATGATGGCCTTCACGTCAACGGGTAGTTGCATAGCTGCCCTTCTTCCCACTCGCACCATTATGGGCCCACACCGAGCCGATAAGTCCCAGCATCGCAAAGTTCACAACCGTGCCCGATGTTCCATAAGTCATAAACGGCAGGGGTATGCCCGTGATCGGCATGAGTCCGCAGGTCATACCAATGTTCTCAAGTATCTGAAACAGCCACATGCCAACCGCGCACATCACAATAAGTATGCCAAAAAAATCACCAGCCGTAGCAGCTATGCGGAAGCTTACCAAAACAAGGGAGATATAAAGCGCCAACAGCACTGCTACACCGAAAAAACCGAGTTCTTCAGCCAGAACACAGAAGATGAAATCGGTGGGAGCCTCGGGTAAAATACCCAGCGCGTGCTGAGAACCCTGCATATACCCCTGACCAAACAACCCACCCGAGCCGATGGCAATTTGCGCCTGCTTCAGGTTATAACCATCGCCTTTGGGGTCTGCATCAGGGTTTAAAAACACGAGCAAGCGGCTGCGTTGATAATCCTTCAGCAGTTTATACTCGCCCGTTGAACCCTTGATAATTTCGTCAATCGCAAATACACAAACAATGGCAATAACACCTGCCAATAAGGTAAGGAGCAAAAACTTTGGACGCGCTCCGCCAGCAACAAGCGCTACCGCAGCAATAAATAAATAAACAAGACCGGTACCCAAGTCGGGCTGCGTCATAATACACACGAACGGAATTAGCATAATGCCAAGAGCCTTCAGGTAGTCACGCGGGTCGTTTAGCTTACCCCCATAACGCGCCACAACACTGGCATCCAGCAATATCACCGTAACCTTAGCGAGTTCACCTGGCTGAAATTGCATACCTATTTTAATCCACGACTGGGCACCTTTGGCCTCCACGCCAATGAGAGGCAAATGAGGCGATAGAATAAGTACCACATTTACAATAAGAAACAAGGTAGTAAATTCAGAAAGCCTGCGATAATCAAAGCGCCAGAAAACTATCATGACAACAGCACCCACGGCAACGCCAGCAAGCTGACGAGAAAACGAGTAATTCTCGTTGTTGCTTACGGCCGAATACACCACCATAAGCCCATAAC